>CALEDU010000107.1 GCA_937949455.1 uncultured Tepidimonas sp.
CATCACCACGGCGATCTGCGCGATGCCTTGGGCGCTCATGTGGGCTTGGCTGTAAAAAATCCGTCCAAAGTGGTCGCGGTCCGGAAACACCTCATCCTGGTTGGGCAGGTTGGCGCCGCCGGAGTCAACCAGGTAAATGCAGGGCAGGCGGTTTTGCTGCGCGATCTCCTGCGCACGCAGGTGTTTCTTCACCGTCATCGGGTAGTAGGTACCGCCTTTGACGGTGGCGTCGTTGCAAACGATCACACACTCCCCCCCCGCGACGCGCCCGATGCCGGCAATCAGACCGGCCGCCGGGGCCTCGTTCTGGTACATGTCCAGCGCCGCGAGCGGGGCGATTTCCAGAAACGGCGTGCCGGGGTCGAGCAGCATTTCGACCCGCTCGCGCGGCAGCAGCTTACCGCGGGCGGTGTGCTTGGCGCGGGCAGCCTCGCCGCCACCCTGTGCCACCTCGGCGATGCGGGCGTGCAGATCGGCCACCAGCGTACGCATCGCAGCGGCATTGGCCTGAAAATCCGCCGAACGCGGGTTGAGTCGGGAGATCAGTACGCTCATAATGCGCCGGATTGTGGCCTCACCTGGTGTGGCACGCCAGCGGGCAAATAAGCGCCAGAGGTTGCAGAATACGCCAATCATGTCGCCTCTGCTGCAACCGCCGTCCCAGCGCCGCAAGCCCATGGCCGCCACACCCATGGCGTTCGTGCGCGCTATCGCGCTGGCGTACCGGCTGCGTGGTGCCGACCCTGCTGCGGCGCTGCGCGAGGCGGGCGTGGGCCGTGCCGACCTGCTCGATGCGCCAACACGCTTGACCAGCCTGCCGTTCGAGCGGCTTGCCCTGCGCGCAATGCGCGAGCTGGACGACGAAGCGCTGGGTTGGTTCAGCCGCAGGCTGCCGTGGGGCAGCTATGGCATGTTGGCGCGCGCGTCGCTGAGCGCACCGACGCTGGGGGTGGCGCTGGCGCGCTGGTGCCGTCACCACGCATTGCTGACCGATGATGTGCTGCTGACGCTCAAGCAGGACGGTGCCGTGGCCCGGCTGACATTGCACGAGCGCACGACGCTTGGCGCAGCCTTGCCAGACGTTGCCGAACGCGCCATCTTGCGCGAGTTTGCGCAGGTCTCGCTACTGCGCAACGCGTTGGGCCTATCGTCCTGGTGGATCGATGCGCGGCTGCCGCTGCTCGAACTGGATCTGGCGTACCCAGCGCCGCCGCACGCCGACGTCTACTCGCTGTTGTTTGCCGGGGTGCCGCTGCGCTTTGGGACCGTGTACACCGAAGCCAGACTCGCCGCCGAAGTGCTCAAGGAGCCACTGCGACGTGACGAAGCCGCACTGCGCGCGATGCTGCCCCAGGCAATCCGATTGATGGTGCGACCCTACCGACATGATCGGCTGCTGTTGGATCGCGCACGGCTCGCGCTGCGCGCCCACCCCCGAGCCAATGCGGCTCAACTGGCCGCATCGCTGCATGTATCCGTGCGCACGCTGCAGCGGCACCTCGCCAACCACGGGACCAGCATTCACGAGCTGCGATCACGCGTGCGTCAGGAACTGGCGCAACACCTGCTGCTGCGCACCAACTGGCCCATCAAGCGTATTGCGAGTGAAGTCGGCTTTGCCAATGACAAGAGCTTCCTGCGCGCCTTCCACGTCTGGACTGGACTGAGCCCGACCGATTGGCGCATGAGCAGGCCGACTTGAACCGAACCTGCCATGCACGGTGGACCAGCCAGCGCCTCACGCGCTGCGACTGACCTCGCCCGCACAGGGCCTGTCGTCATTGATTGATGGGTGACTCCGGTGACAACAAGTAGGCCGTCAAATCGGCGATTTGTTTGGGTGACAGGATACCGTGATGACCCAACCGGGGCATCTGGCTGCAGGCGTTGTACGCCTTGGCGTTATAAATTTTCTCGTAGGTGTATCGGACAACCGCGTCACCGGTGCCGCGCACCTTGCCGTAGTGCAGCAAGGAGGGGCCCAAATTCCCGTAGGCCACTTCCTTGGCTTCGCCTTGGTGGCAGGCGTAACAGTTACCACCACGGACCGCCTTCGGGTTGCTGGGTATGAAATGTCCAATGCGATAGGCAAAGCCATTGTTGAAGACTTTGGCCCCCTCCTTCCAGTCGCCCATCAGTTTGCCATCCGCCGGATACGCGATATGGCTCTTTTCTTTTGCTTCGATCGATTCTGCAACTGGCTTGGGCGGCTGGCCACGGTATTGTGTACAGAGTTTTTGCGCCTCATCTTGCTGCAGGCGACTGAGATACTGACCTGGCCCGGGCAAAAAACTCTCGCGCAGCGTCCGCTCCGCCAAGGCATCCAGATCGGTCTGCGCAGTGGTGGTCGACCCCGTCGCGCAACCCACCATCAAGCCAACACTGGACAGGATGACGCCTGTACCGACTAAGACACGCTTCATTTGCATCATTCCTCTCATATTCATTCGAATCTGGGACGAGTAATCGACCAGTTATACCCACACTGTTTAGCGCCGCATACCCGGCAAATCCAGCGTCGCTCCATCGGCCTTTTTGGTCATGTAGGCAATCAGAGCCACCGTGGCGGGCGACCCCAGATCGACGTCAGGCAGCCGCATCTGCCATAGGCAATCCCACATGCGGTGCTGCATCGTGCGTACGGCCGAGTGGGACACACGGTAGGTGGGCCAGGAACTCATGACATTTTGTGCCTGTTTGGAATCCGTCAAATTTGCCAGCGACTGCAGACGGATGCGCTTTCCGTCTTCCGCGTGGCAGGTGGCACATGAGAAATCGAGAGGCCCGATACTGGTGTAAAAAATCTTCTCACCAATCGCAATCGTCTGGCGCTCCAGCGGATGGGAAGTCGGCATACTGAGCTTCATCCCATCGGACTGGGCCGCAATGTAAGCCACGATCTTTTCCCAGTCGGTATTGGGTTCGGCTTTGGTTTCATTCGCAAAACGCCGGTCTTTGATCATCTGCGGATCTTTGCCCTGCAGCGTCACCATACAGTGCAGCAGCCGTGTTTCCAAATCTTCGACCCGCCCCGTGTCACTCATATAGCGCGGCATCTGGGCGTAGGCCCCTTTGAGCACCCCAGGACCCAAGCCAAAATCGCATTTTTCCAAACTGACATGCTTGGGGCCGTCTGGCTTTTTGAACAGCGCCGCCCCCTGCTCGACGATCAACAAACCCGGGTTGCCATCTTTGTCGGCCAGCGCCTCTCGATACGCCCGGACCGCTGGATCGACAGCCTGCGCCGACGCCCATCCAATCACCGCTGAGGCCACAACAGCCACCATCCACCGGTTCCATTTCATACTGCGCTCCTGCATATGACGGTTTTAATTTATCGCTGGATTAGCATATCAGCAATGAAGGCCCCGACTGATTAGGGAAAACACTGGGTGGGCTCCATCCCTGTTGGGGCATGTGGCGGCCTCAAGCAGGGGCGCGGACATCGAAACGCTGGCCATACGGGTAACTTTTGGCAGCGTGCCCGCTGCGGCATGTTCTTGACGTCGATCAAAAACGATCCCTACCCTGTAGGGTACCATTCCGTCGGAACCAACACGGATAGGAGCCCACCATGCCCATCATCGACCACGGCGACCTCATTGGCGACATCAGCGCCCAGCTCAACCTGCTGCGCAAGGGCCAGCCCGAGGCCATGCGTGGCTTTGCGCAGTTGGCCCAAGCCTCCATGGCCGATGGCGCCATCAGCGCCAAGCACAAGGAGCTGATCGCGCTGGCCATCGGCATCACGCAGCGCTGTTCCGCCTGCATCGGCTACCATGTGCGCGCGCTGATCAAGCTGGGGGGCACACGGCAAGAGCTGGAGGAACTGTTGACGATATGCACCTATATGGGCGGCGGACCGGCGCTGATGTATGCAGCCGAGGCGCTCAAATGCTGGGATTCGATGAGCGCCGATCAGGCGTGCAGCGCGACGGCTGCGGCTTGAGGGTGGTGTTCGACGCAAAGCTTGCTGGCGTCATGCGATGTCCGGCCGAGGCAGGGCTGCTGCGCTGGAGCCTGCTGCAAGGCGGAATACCTGCAGCGCCTGAATCAAATCCTGGGCTTGCTGCTGCAGCGCCTGCGCAGCGGCGGTGGCCTGCTCCACCAGCGCAGCGTTTTGCTGCGTGGTCTGCTCGAGCGCGCCCATCGCCGCATTGATCTGCGCGATGCCTTCGGATTGTTCTTGCGCCGAGGCCGTCACTTCGGCGATGGTGTCGGCTACGCGGCGTACAGCATCGACCACACCCATCATCGAGCTACCTGCAGCCTGCACCTGCTGGCTGCCATTCTGGATTTGGGCAACGCTTTCTTCAATCAGCGCTTTGATCTGGCGGGCTGCCTCGGCGCTCCTTTGCGCCAGGGAGCGTACCTCGCTCGCCACCACGGCAAAACCGCGGCCGGCTTCGCCGGCACGGGCGGCTTCCACCGCTGCATTGAGGGCCAGAATATTGGTCTGGAACGCGATGCCGTCGATCACCCCGGTGATATCGGCAATGCGCTGGCTGCTGGCCTGAATGGCTTCGATGGTGGCAATCGCTTGGCGGGATGTATGGCCGCTGCCTTCGGCCGACTGGGATGCCTGCGCTGCCAACTGATTGGCCGTGCGCGCCGACTCGCTGCCATGACGCACGGTCTCGGCAAGGGTTGCGGTCGAGGCAGCCGTTTCCTGCAGGCTCGCGGCAGCTTGCTCTGTGCGGGTTGACAAATCTTGATTGCCGCGGGCAATCTGCTCAGCGGCACTGGCCACTTGTTCGGCCACCTGGCGAAAGCGAATCACCAAATCCTGCCAGCGGCTGCGCAATGCCTCGACACTGGCGATGAGCTGAGCAAATTCATCCTGGCTGTGTGCTGTCACCGGTCGATCCAAGTGTCCTTGAGCCAGGTGGTGCAATGCTTCGCAGGCCTGCGCCAAGGGCTTGAGCACCCGACGGCGGATGAACCAGGTCAGCAAAACGATACTGGCAGCCAGCGTGATGCCGACAATCACCCACAGATGCACGAGATCTTCTCGGCTGGGCTGGGTCGTGTGGATATCGCGCTGCATGGACACGACGACCCACTGCCAAGACCCATGGCGGTGCCACACCATGTTGACAGAACCGCTGTCCGGCAAGCCCGCAAAATCGGGCCAAGGCAATAGGCCACTTTCCTGCTGGGCTGCGGACTCTCGAATGACTTGTAGCAGCGGGTCTTGCGCGGGCAGCGGCGGCTGGTCAATGCCCAGCCAATGGCCTTCCTGGGCACCCTTGCCAATGTCCAAAATACCTACCTTGCGGGTCTCGGTATTAAGGGCGCGCACCATTTTATCGAGCATCGCCAATTCGTTCGCCAGTTCGTAGCCAACGAACAACACCCCGCGAACCTGGCCATCCAGCTTGAGCGGCTCGTAGAGAGTCATGTAATGGCGGCCAAACAGCGTCGCCTTGCCCACATAGCGCTCGCCCTTGATGAGCTTGTCGTAAGCCGGGTGGGTCTTTCCCAGTTGCGTACCCACAGCGCGTGTCCCGTCTTGTTTGCGCACACTGGTAGTGATGCGGGTAAAGTCATCCCCGCGCCTCTCGAACACCGTGGCTACACCGCCCGTGCGCTGGTGAAAAATATCCACACCTCTGATATCGCCTTCAAGCGGTTTTTCGTCGTAGAGGAGTGTGCCCTCAGGCGACCATGAAAACAGCACCGGACTGATGATGGTTTTGAGCTCCCCCATCAACCGCTCGGCGTTGCGCTTGCCCGAGGCATCGATTTGTTCCAAAACCATCACCATGGAACGCACATCGCTGGCATGCTGCTGCAAACTCGCCTCGCGCTCATCTCGATACATCTGGATCGAAAAGATCAGCAGCCCCACCAGCATCAAGCTCCAAGCCAGCAGCAGGACTGCCCCCAGTTGGACTCCAACCCGACGACTCCAGGGCAGACCGAGGGCAACCGTCGCCGCTGTAGGGGAAGCCGCCATTGCAATCGTTCCTTTCAATCAAGTCAAGGACAAGTTTTTACGCCTCGCACTTTATACCAGAGCCTGCCCTTGAGGAAGCCCATCGAGGCCAGACGCCCCTTGCCATGCCTTTGCTCACCTCCCGGGTCAGCAGCAACATCACCGCCGTGCTCAGCGCCGCCAAAACGCCCGGGTAAACAACACCAGCACGCTCAGCAGTTCCAGCCGGCCCAGCAGCATCGCAAAACTCAGCACCCCCAGCTGAAAGGGGGTGAGTCCGCCGTAATTGCCCGCGGGGCCGACCTCGCCCAGACCTGGGCCGATGTTGTTCAGCGTCGCCACCACGGCCGAGAAGGCGGTCACCAGGTCCAGCCCCGACAACAGCAGCAAAAATGTCAACCCCATGGTTGCCGCACCGTAGATGAGCATGAAGCCCAGCACCGCCGCCATGACCTGCGGCGGGATGGCCTGCCCCCCTAGCGTGACCGGATTGACCACATGCGGATGGATGCAGCGCACCAGCTCGCGCTTCGCCTGCTTGAAGAGCAGTAGCATGCGCACCATCTTGATTCCGCCTCCGGTGGACCCGGCGCAGGACACAAAGGTCCCTAAAAACAGCAGGAATACGGGGATGAACACCGGCCACTGCAGATAGTCCGTCGTGGCATAGCCGGTCGTGGTGGCCAGCGACAGCACGTGGAAGGCCGCCTTCCGCACCGCCGTCGGCGCGTCGTCATACACCCCCTCGGCCAGCAGCATCAGCGTCACCAGCGCAATGGAGGCGGCCAGCACGGTGGCGTAGCTGCGGATCTCGCGGTCACTCCACAGCGGCCGCAACGTCATCCCGCGCAGCACCATGAAGTAGCGCAAAAAACTGATGCCCGCCAATGCCATGAAGACCACCGCCACCCACTCCACCGCAGCGGACTGGAAGTGGCCGATGCTGGCGTCGTAAGACGAAAACCCCGCCAGCCCCATGGTCGAGCACATGTGCATGAAGGCGTCGGCCCAGCTCATGCCTGCCCAGCGGTAGGCCAGCAGGCACAGCACCGAAAACCCGAAGTACACGCCCCACAGACCGCGCGCGGTCTCGGCGATGCGGGGGGTCAGGCGGGCGTCTTTCATGGGGCCAGGCGTCTCGGCCTTGTACAGCTGCATGCCCCCCAGACCCAGCATGGGCAGCACCGCCACCACCAGCAGCATCACCCCCAGGCCACCGATGTACTGCAGAAAGCAGCGCCAGATGTTGACCGACACCGGCAGCCGCTCCAAACCGGACAGCACCGTAGCACCGGTGGCGGTCAGCGCACTCATGGCCTCGAAGTAGGCATGGTGCCAAGTGATGTCAGGCACCATCAGCATCAGCGGCACCGCGGAGTACGCCGGCAGCACCAACCACACCAAATTGACCAGTAAAAAGCCGTCGCGCGGCATCAGCTCGCGCCGGTGCGATCGCGTGACCAGCCACAACACGGCTGCGCTGGTCAACGTCAGTCCGGCGCAAGCTGCCCACTGCAGCTCATGGGTCAGGTCGTCATGGATCCAGGCCGATACCAATGGCACGGCAAAGGCCACGGAAAAAGCCATCAGCACATGCGAAAACACATAGAGCGCGGGGCCTAGGGAATGCATGGGTAGCGGCGGGCAGATGTGGCCAGGCGGCCTCAGCCAAAAAAGGTGGCACCCACTTGAAACAGTTTTTCCACCTCGCGCACCAGGCGCTTGTGGGGAATGAAGATGACGATGTGATCGTTCGCCCGAATGAGCGTGTCGTGGTGCGGCATCAGCACCTCGGCATCGCGCCCCTCGCCGCGCACGATGGCGCCGATGCGCGCGCCCTTGGGCAGGCGGACTTCTTCGACACGCCGACCGACGAGCCGCGAGGTCTTGACGTCGCCGCGCGCGACGCCCTCCAGCGCCTCGGCCGCGCCGCGACGCAGGCTGTGCACCGCCACCACATCGCCGCGGCGCACATGGGCCAGCAGCTCGCCAATCACCGTCTGCGCGGGCGATACCGCGATGTCGATGGCGCTGCCCTGCAGCATTTCGGCATATGCGCGGCGGTTGATCAGGGCCATCACCCGACGCGCGCCCAGGCGCTTGGCCAGCATGGCCGACATGATGTTGTCCTCGTCGTCGTTGGTCAGCGCGAGGAAAAGGTCCATGCTGGCAACGTTTTCCTCCTCCAGCAGCGTCTCGTCCACGCTGTCGCCCTGCAACACCAGCGTGCTGGACGGCAGTTGGCTGGCCAAATATTCGCAGCGCTGGGGGCTGCTCTCGATGATCTTGACGTCGCACTGTCCGACCAAGGATCGCGCCAGCCGCAGCCCGACCTTGCCCCCGCCCGCGATCATGACTCGGCGAACCGGCCGGTCGATGTTGTGAATGGCTGCCAGCACCCAGCGGATCTGGTCACTGGCGGCAAGCACGAACACCTCATCCCCTGGCAAGATGCGGGTCTGGGCAGCCGCCTCCACCTCGGCGTCCTGGCGGTAGAGGGCTACTACTCGCATCTCGGCCCGCGGAAAACGATCACGAAACTCCCCGATCGTGTGGCCCACCAACGTCCCGCCGGCCGCCGCGCGTATGACGATCAGGCACACCCGTCCCTCGGCAAATTCCACCACCTGCAACGCCTCGGGGTAGTCGATGAGCTGGTGGATGTAGCGCATCACCGACTCTTCCGGGCAGATCACATGGTCGACCGCAAAGCCGTCCCTGGCGAGTAGCGCGCTGCCCTCCTCGAACTCGGGCGAGCGCAGCCGCGCAATGGTCGTGGGCACCTGGAACAGGTCGTGCGCCACCTTGCAAACCACCAGGTTGGACTCGTCCAGCGCCGCGCAGGCAATCACCATGTCCGCATCCTTGGCACCCGCCTCGGCCAGCACCGAGGGCTGGATACCGTTGCCGACCACGCCGCGCAGGTCGAGCCGCTCTTGCAGCGCACGCACACGCGCCGGGTCCTGGTCGATCACGGTAATGTCGTTCTGCTCGGACACCAAGCTCTCGGCGACGCTCTCCCCCACCCGCCCAGCGCCAAAAATGATGATATTCATGGCGCTTCTATCATACGCTGTGCCTCAACGGCGGCAACGGCACCGTTGACACGCGTCACAGCGCGCGCTGGATCAAGATCTTTTGCACATCGCTGGTGCCTTCATAGATCTGGCAGACACGCACGTCGCGCCAGATGCGCTCGACCGGAAAATCGCGCACATAGCCGTAGCCACCCAGCGTCTGGATCGCCGCCGAGCACACCCACTCGGCCGTCTCGCTGGCGATCAGCTTGGCCATCGCCGCCTCCTTCAGACACGGCTGGCCGGCGTCGCGCAGCGCCGCCGCGTGCCAGGTGAGCTGCCGCGCCGCTTCCAGCCGCGCCGCCGCCTCTGCTAGACGAAAGCCCACCGCCTGGTGCTCGAAAATCGGCTTTCCAAAGCTCTCGCGCTGCTTGGCGTAGTCGATAGCCACCTCCAGTGCGCTGCGCGCCATGCCGACACTCTGTGCTGCAATCCCGATGCGCCCACCTTCCAGTGCCGACAGAGCAATCTTGTAGCCCTCGCCCTCCTCGCCGATGCGGAGGTCAGCCGGAATGCGGCAGGCGTCGAAGCGGATCTGCGCCGTGTCGCTGGAGTGCTGGCCGACTTTGTCCTCCAGCCGCTCGACGAGGTAGCCGGGCGTGTCGGTCGGCACGAGGAAGGCGCTCATACCCTTTTTACCCGCGGCCTTGTCGGTGACGGCGATGACGATGGCCACCTGACCATTCTTCCCACTGGTGATGAACTGCTTGACACCGTCGAGCACATAATCGCCGCCTTCGCGCCGCGCAGTGGTGCGAAGCGCTGCGGCGTCCGAGCCGACATGTGGCTCGGTCAGACAGAATGCACCGAGCATTTCGCCGCGTGCCAACGGGGTGAGCCAGCGTCGTTTCTGCGCCTCGCTTCCGTAGCGCAGCAGGATCGCGCACACCGGGCAGTTGTTGACGCTGATGGCAGTGCTGGTGCCGCCGTCGCCGGCGGCAATCTCTTCCAGCACCAGCGCCAGGCTCAGATAGTCGAGCCCTGCACCGCCGTATTCTGGTGGCACGCACACGCCGTAGCAGCCCAACTCGGCCAGCGCGCGGTGCGCCTCGCGCGGGAAGGTGTGCTCCCGATCCCAGCGCGCGGCATGGGGCCAGAGCTGCTCGCGGGCGTAGGCGCGCACCGCGTCGCGAATCATCTGTTGGTCATCGGTCAACCGCATGGCCGTCTCGCCAAAGGTAGAGCGCATCGGGCACAGATCAGGTGCCCAGGGGCGCGATCAAAGCATCTCCAGCGCGATGGCCGTGCCCTCGCCGCCGCCGATGCACAGCGTGGCCACGCCGCGCTTCAAGCCGCGCGCTTTGAGCGCATACATGAGCGTCACCATGATGCGCGCGCCGCTGGCGCCGATCGGGTGGCCCAGCGCGCAGGCGCCGCCGTGGACGTTGACGATGTCGTGGCTGACGCCCAGCTCGGCCATCAGCGCCATGGGCACGACGGCAAACGCCTCGTTGACCTCCCACAGTTGCACATCGGCCACCTGCCAGCCGGTCTTGGCCAGTAGCTTGCGCGTGGCGCCCACCGGCGCGGTGGTGAACCAGCTGGGCTCCTGCGCGTGGATGGCATGGCCGACGATGCGCGCCAGCGGTGTGCAGCCCAGCCGCTCGGCGGTGGAGGCGCGCATCAGCACCAGAGCCGCTGCGCCGTCGTTGATCGACGAGCTGGACGCCGCCGTGATGGTGCCGTCCTTTTTGAACGCGGGCTTGAGTTGCGGGATCTTGTCGAGCTTGATCTTGCCCGGCCCCTCGTCGCTGGCGACGACGCGCTCGCCGGCGCGCTCCTTGACGGTGACGGGGGTGATCTCGGGGGCAAAGGTGCCATCGGCCACGGCTTTCTGGGCGCGCGTCACCGAGGCGGTGGCAAACGCATCCTGCTGCTCACGGGTAAATTGGTACTTGGCCGCGCAGTCTTCGCCAAAAGTGCCCATGCTGCGACCGGGCTCGTAGGCGTCTTCCAGCCCGTCCAACATCATGTGGTCGAAGACGCGGTCGTGCCCCATGCGGTAGCCGCCGCGGCCCTTGAGCAGCAGATAGGGCGCATTGGTCATGCTCTCCATACCACCGGCGACCATGACATCGGCCGTGCCCGCCACCAGCATGTCGTGCGCGAACATGGCCGCGCGCATGCCCGAGCCGCACATCTTGGACAGCGTGACCGCGCCGGCGCTCTTGGGCAGACCGGCCTTGAGCGCCGCCTGCCGCGCCGGGGCCTGGCCTTGGCCGGCCATCAGGCAGTTGCCCATCAGCACCTCGTCCACTGCATCCGGCGGGATGCCTGCGCGTTCCACGGCGGCGCGGATGGCAGCCGCTCCCAGATCGTGCGCGGCCAGCGTGGCGAAGTCGCCCTGAAAGCTGCCCATGGGGGTGCGTGCGGCACCGACGATGACGATTGGATCGGTTTGGCTCATGCTGTGACTCCTGTGGGTTGGGGTGTGGAGAGGGCGGCGGGCGCATGCGCGGACTCGGCCGTCGGGGAAAGGGGCACGGCGCGCTGCGCACAGAAGCGCCGCTCGCGCTCGTAGGGAAAGACGTCGTGGACATGGCCGGCCAAGATGCGCTCTTTATGGCCTTGCCAGAAGGCCACGTCCAGCAGGTCTGCATGGTGACGCATGAAGATGTCACGCACCATCGGGTTGCCCAGCAGGAAGGGGCCAAAGGTCTCGGGGAAGACATCGTGCGGCCCCACCGAGTACCAGATCTCGCCGCTCATCTCGTCGTCCTCGTTGCGCGGCGGTGGCACGCGGCGGAAGTTGCAGTCGGTGATGTATTCGATCTCGTCGTAGTCGTAGAAGACCACCTTGCCGTGGCGCGTGATGCCGAAGTTTTTCCACAGCATGTCGCCGGGGAAGATGTTGGCCGCCACCAAGTCCTTGATGGCGTTGCCGTATTCCACCACGGCATGTTCGAGCTGCTGGCGCGCCGTCGTATTGCCCGGGTCTTTGCTCAGGGTGTCGAAACACTCCTGCAGATAGATGTTGAGCGGGATCATGCGCCGCTCGATATAGACGTGCTTGAGGAAAACCTCGATATTGCCGTCGCCGTTGCGGTCGCTGATTTCGATCTGGCTGGGCGCGTATTTTTGGATTTCCTCGATCAGCTCGTCGGTGAAGCGCTCGCGGGGAAAGCCCACGCCGCTGAACTCCAATGTGTCGGCCATACGGCCGACACGGTCGTGCTGCTTGACGAGCTGGTATTTGCTGCGGATCTGCTCGCGCGTGGTGTCTTTTTGCGGCGGAAAGTGGTCCTTGATGATCTTGAACACGAACGGAAAGCTCGGCAGATCGAATACCAGCATGACCATGCCCTTGATGCCAGGGGCGATGCGGAACTGGTCGGTGCTGTGCCGCAGGTGGTAGAGAAAGTCGCGGTAGAACAGTGTTTTGCCCTGCTTGGCCAGGCCCAGCGCGTTGTAGAACTCCGCGCGGGGTTTGCGCGGCATCATGCTGCGCAGAAACTGCACATAAGCGCTGGGTACCTCCATATCCACCATGAAATAGGCCCGCGCAAAGCTGAAGATCATCAGCAAATCGTCCTCGCCGTGCAGCAGCGCGTCGATGACCAGTCGCCCTGACGCCCCGTGCAGGATGGGCAGCGCAAACGGCACCTCCTGAAAGCCATTGATCAGTTTGCCGACCGCGTAAGCCCCCTTGTTACGGTAAAACAGGCTGTCGAGCACCTGGATCTGGAAATTGGCCCGCAGCCGGCGGTGGTCGAACAGTGGGAGTAGCGCCCCTAGCACATCGGCCACATCGCGCGCCAGGTCCTCGAATGGGACGCGCAGGGAAAAATCCTCGATCAAGCGGGTCAGGGTCGCCGGCAGTTCGTCGACCGATTTGGGGTAATAGCAGCGGTAGGTGGTGTGCGACTTGGGGTCTTCCGGCTCGATATATTCGGTGCTGATGGCCGGCCGCACGAAAATAAAGTCGTTTTGAAAATAGCTGCGGTGCAGGATCTTGGTCGTAACCGAGTTGAAAAAGGTCTCGGCCAGCTCCGGTTGGCGGTGCTCGACCAACATACCGATGTAGAGCAGCTTGACCTGCTGCCACACCTCCATCGGCTGCTGCGAGGCATGGAACTCCCGCTCCAGGCGCGTGACACACTCTTTGACGCGCAGGTCGTAGAACTCGATGCGCTCGCGCTGCGCCCGCTGCTGGCCCACCCAGTCCGCGGTCTCGAAGCGGTGCTTGGCGCGCGCCGACTCGGTGCGAAAGAGCCGGTAGTGGCGGTTGAAGCCGTCGATCATCGCGCGGGCGATGTCGTAGGCGAGCGAGGAGTCGAGTCGGCTTGGCAGCATGCGATCTTTCTTACGGCAGGAAACAGCGCATCATCATGACAGATCCAGCCCGTGGCGCTGCACCACCCCTGCGCAGGCGCTGCGGTGAACCTCCTCCACCTCTTCGGCGCTGCGCATGGACACGCACAAGTCCTGCAACAGGCCGTCGCTGAGGCCATACACCCAGCCGTGCAGCATCACAGGCTGGCTGCGCGCCCAAGCATCCTGGACGACCGTGGACTGCGCGACGTGCCGCACATGCAACCAGCAGGTGGCGCAGGGGCATTACACGGTCTCCGCAAACAGTTCGCGGCCGATCAGCATGCGCCGGATCTCACTGGTGCCCGCGCCGATCTCGTACAGCTTGGCGTCGCGCCACAGGCGGCCGAGCGGATATTCGTTGATGTAGCCATTGCCGCCAAAGATCTGGATGCCGTCACCCGCCATCTTGGTGGCCTGCTCGGCACACCACAGAATGACGCTGGCGCAGTCCTTGCGGACTTGGCGCGCATGGGCAGCGCCCAGCCGGTCCAGATTTTTGCCAACGGTGTAGAGGAAGGAGCGCGCGGCCTGCAGCGTGGTGTACATATCGGCCACCTTGCCCTGGATGAGCTGAAACTCGCCGATGCTCTGGCCGAACTGCTTGCGGTCGTGGATGTAGGGGATGACGTTGTCCATCACCGCCTGCATGATCCCCACGGGGCCGGCGGCGAGCACCGCACGCTCGTAGTCCAGCCCGCTCATCAACACCTTGACGCCGTTGTTGAGGCCGCCAAGGATGTTGTCGGTCGGCACTTCGACGTTTTGGAACACCAGCTCGCCGGTGTGGCTGCCGCGCATGCCCAGCTTGTCCAGCTTTTGCGCGATGGAAAAGCCCTTCATGCCCTTTTCGATCAGGAAAGCGGTGATGCCGCGCGCGCCCAGCTCGGGCTCGGTCTTGGCATAGACCACCAGGGTGTCGGCGTCCGGGCCGTTGGTGATCCACATCTTGCTGCCGTTGAGCAGGTAGTAGCCGCCCTTGTCTTCGGCGCGCAGCTTCATGCTCACCACGTCGGAGCCGGCGCCGGGCTCGCTCATGGCCAGCGCGCCGACATGCTCGCCGCTGATCAGCTTGGGCAGGTATTTGTGCTTTTGCGCCTCGGTCCCGTTGCGGCGAATCTGGTTGACACACAGGTTGGAGTGGGCACCGTAGGACAGCCCCACCGAGGCACTGGCGCGGCTGATTTCCTCCATCGCAATCATGTGCGCCAAATAGCCCATGGCCGCTCCGCCGTAGTCCTCCTCCACGGTGATGCCGAGCACGCCCAACTCGCCCATCTTGCGCCACAGGTCCATGGGGAACTGGTCGGTGCGGTCGATCTCTGCGGCCCGCGGGGCGATTTCGGCCTGGGCAAAAGCGCGCACCGCGTCGCGCAGAGCGTCGATATCGTCACCGAGCTGAAAATCCAGGCCAGGCAAATGGGTCATGAACGTCTCCTGGGGTTGATTTACGTTTACGTAAACGTCAATTATGCCGCTTTTCGGGTGGAGCCTGGCGCTCACCCAGGCGGGCCAGCAAGGCACGCGCCTCCTTCTCGTGCACCTTGATCTCGTCCAGCGTGGCCTGCAAGTCGGCCATCTGCTCCTCGATCTGACGCCGGTGGGCGGCGAGCACCTGTAAAAATTTGCGCAACTGTGGCCCCGTGTCGCGCGGGCTGTCGTACATGTCGATCAGGTCCTTGGCCTCGGACAGGCTCAGGCCCAGGCGCTTGGCGCGCAGCACCAGCTTCAGGCGTGTGCGGTCGCGCGCGGAATAGACCCGGCTGCGCCCGCCCGGCCCTTCCCGGCGCGGGCTGAGCAGCCCCATGTCTTCATAGAAGCGAATGGCGCGCGTGGTCAGGTCGAATTCGCGGGCCAGGTCGCGGATGGTGTAGGTGGTGCTGCTCGCCATGACGGGTGACGGTGAATGGCGGCGTGCGCCTAAACGCTGCTCGCCAGATTGGACGTCATTGACGTTGACGTAAACGTCAATAACAGCGCTATCTTACGGCAACGCGCGCCATAACAACAGGGGCGTAGGCAACGCGCAAGCGTCATGCGCCGAGCTGCCCCGG
>CALEDU010000108.1 GCA_937949455.1 uncultured Tepidimonas sp.
TCGGCCTCGGCGATAGCGCGGCGCTCCTCCTCGTCCATGCGTTCCTTGGCGCGGCGCGCCTCGTGGAACGCCATGCCAGTGCCAGCCGGGATCAGGCGGCCGACGATGACGTTCTCTTTCAGGCCGCGCAGCTCGTCCTTCTTGCCCATGATGGCGGCTTCGGTCAGCACGCGCGTCGTCTCCTGGAACGACGCCGCGGAGATGAACGAGTCGGTCGACAGCGACGCTTTGGTGATGCCCAGCAGCAGGTTGCGGAAGGTCGCAGGCTGTTTGCCCTTGGCGCGCAGTGCGTCGTTGGTGTTGAGGATCTCGGAGCGCTCGACCTGCTCGCCGGCGATGTAGTGGCTGTCGCCGGGGTTGTCCACCTCTACGCGGCGCAGCATCTGCCGCACGATCACTTCGATGTGCTTGTCGTTGATCTTCACCCCTTGCAAGCGGTAGACGTCCTGCACCTCATCGACGATGTAGCGCGCCAGCTCCTCGATGCCCAACAGGCGCAGGATGTCCTGCGGATCGGCCGGGCCATCGACGATGAGCTCGCCCTTGTTGACCACCTGCCCTTCGTGTACGAGGATGCTTTTTTCCTTGGGCACGAGCTCCTCCCACACCTTGCCGTCCGGGTCGGTGATTTGCAGGCGCACCTTGCCTTTGGTCTCCTTGCCAAACGACACCGTGCCGGTGATCTCGGCCAGAATCCCCTTGTCTTTCGGCGAGCGGGCCTCGAACAGCTCGGCCACGCGCGGCAGACCGCCGGTGATGTCGCGCGTCTTTTGCCCCTCGACCGGAATGCGGGCCAGCACCTCGCCGGGGTGGATGCTCTGGCCGTCGCGCACCTGGATCAGCGCGCCGACCGGGAAGGTCACCGTCACCGCGTGGTCGGTGCCAGGGATTTTGACTTCCTTGCCCTCGGCGTCGATCAGCTTGACCTGCGGGCGCACCACCTTGGTGGCACCGCGGCGCTTCGGGTCGATGACCACCAGGGTCGACAGGCCGGTGACCTCGTCGACCTGCTTGGCCACCGTCAGACCTTCCTCGACATTTTCGAATTTCACCACGCCGGCGAATTCGGTGATGATCGGACGCGTCAGCGGATCCCAGTTGGCCAAAATGGTCCCGGCGCTGATGCGCTGATCCGCCTTGACCGCCAGGACGGCACCGTAGGGCACCTTGTGGCGTTCGCGCTCCCGGCCGTTGTCGTCTTGGATGACGATCTCGCCCGAGCGCGAAATGACCACCTGCTCGCCCTTGGCGTTGGTGACGTAACGCATGGTGCTGTTGAAGCCGACCACGCCGTTGGACTTGGCCTCGACGCTGGAGGCCACCGCCGCCCGGGAAGCCGCGCCACCGATGTGGAAGGTGCGCATGGTCAGCTGCGTGCCGGGCTCGCCGATGGACTGCGCGGCGATCACGCCGATGGCTTCGCCGACGTTGACCAGCCCGCCGCGGCCCAGGTCGCGTCCGTAGCAGCGCGCGCACACGCCATAGCGTGTCTCGCAGGTCAGCACGGTGCGCACACGCACTTCGTCCACGCCAGCCTGCTCGATCAGGTCCACCGCGTCCTCGTCCAGCATCTGGCCAGCGGCCACCAGTACGCGCTGCGTCTCGGGGTCGACGATGTCCTCGGCCGTGGTGCGGCCCAGGATGCGCTCGCGCAGGCTCTCGATGACCTCACCGCCCTCGACGATGGCGCGCATCAGCGTGCCGTTGCTGGTGCCGCAGTCCTCTTCGGTGACGACCAGGTCCTGCGTCACATCCACCAGGCGGCGGGTCAGATAGCCAGAGTTGGCGGTCTTGAGTGCCGTATCGGCCAAGCCCTTGCGCGCGCCGTGCGTCGAGATGAAGTACTGCAGCACGTTCAGGCCCTCGCGGAAGTTCGCGGTGATGGGCGTCTCGATGATGGAGCCGTCGGGCTTGGCCATCAGACCGCGCATGCCGGCGAGCTGGCGGATCTGGGCGGCGGAACCGCGCGCGCCGGAGTCGGCCATCATGTAGATGGAGTTGAATGACTCCTGCTCGACCTCGCGGCCGGCGCGGTCGACGGTCTTCTCCTTCTTCAGGTGTTCCATCATCACCTTGGAGATCTCGTCGCCAGCCTTGCCCCAGATGTCCACCACCTTGTTGTAGCGCTCGCCTGCGGTCACCAGGCCCGAGGCGTACTGCTGAGCGATTTCCTTGACCTCGGCTTCGGCGCGCTCGATGATGGCTTGCTTTTCGGCCGGCACCAGCATGTCGTCGATGCAGATCGAGATGCCGGCCTGCGTGGCCAGGCGAAAGCCGTTTTGCAGCAGTTGATCGGCAAAGACCACCGTCTCCTTCAGACCGCACTTGCGGAACGAGGCGTTGATGAGCTTGGAGATTTCCTTCTTCTTGAGCGGCTTGTCGATCAGCTCGAACGGCAGGCCCTTGGGCAAGATCTGCGACAGCAGTGCGCGGCCCACAGTGGTGTCGCGCAGCTGGGTGACGGCCTGCAGCGCGCCGGTCTCTTTGTTCTTGACCCACTCAGTCAGGCGTACGCTGACGCGGCTGGTGAGCTCCACCGCACCGGCATCCAACGCGCGCTGGACTTCGGCCACATCGGCAAACACCATGCCCTCGCCCTTGCCGTTGATGCGCTCGCGCGTGGCGTAGTACAGCCCCAGCACCACGTCCTGGCTGGGCACGATGGAAGGCTCGCCGTTGGCGGGGAACAGCACGTTGTTGGACGACAGCATCAGCACGCGCGCTTCCATCTGCGCCTCGATGGACAGCGGCACGTGCACGGCCATCTGGTCGCCGTCGAAGTCGGCGTTGAACGCCGCACACACCAGCGGATGCAGCTGGATCGCCTTGCCCTCGATCAGCACCGGCTCGAACGCCTGGATGCCCAGGCGGTGCAGCGTCGGGGCGCGGTTGAGCAGCACCGGGTGCTCTTTGATGACATCCTCCAGGATGTCCCACACCACCGGCGTGCCGGCCTCGACTTCCTTCTTGGCGGCCTTGATCGTGGTGGCAATGCCCATCTGCTCCAGCCGCGCGAAGATGAACGGCTTGAATAGCTCCAGCGCCATCAGTTTGGGCAAGCCACACTGGTGGAGTTTGAGTGTCGGACCAACCACGATGACCGAGCGGCCCGAGTAATCCACACGCTTGCCCAGCAGGTTCTGGCGGAAGCGGCCGCTCTTGCCCTTGATCATGTCCGCCAGCGACTTCAGCGCGCGCTTGTTGGCACCCGTCATCGCCTTGCCACGGCGACCGTTGTCCAGCAGGCTGTCGACCGCCTCTTGCAACATGCGCTTCTCGTTGCGCGCGATGATCTCGGGCGCCTTGAGCTCCAGCAGGCGCTTGAGACGGTTGTTGCGGTTGATGACGCGGCGGTACAGGTCGTTGAGGTCCGAGGTCGCAAAGCGCCCGCCGTCCAGCGGCACCAGCGGCCGCAGATCTGGCGGCAGCACCGGCAGCACCTCCAGAATCATCCACTCGGGCTTGATGCCGGATTTCTTGAACGCCTCCAGCACCTTCAGGCGCTTGGCATTTTTCTTGACCTTCATCTCCGAGCCGGTCAGGTCATTGCGCAGCTTCTCGATCTCGGTGTCCAGATCGATGTTTTGCAGCAATTCCTTGATGCCCTCGGCGCCCATCTTGGCGACGAACTCATCGCCGTACTCACGCCGCTTGGCGTCATAGTCGTCCTCCGACATGATGCTGAACTTTTTCAGCGGCGTCATGCCGGGGTCCACCACCACATAGGCCTCGAAGTACAGTACGCGCTCGATGTCGCGCAGCGTCATGTCCAGCACCAGGCCCAGGCGGCTGGGCAGCGACTTCAGGAACCAGATATGCGCACACGGTGCGGCCAGCTCGATGTGGCCCATGCGCTCGCGCCGCACCTTGGTCTGGGTGACTTCGACGCCACACTTCTCGCAGATCACGCCGCGGTGCTTGAGGCGCTTGTACTTGCCGCACAGACACTCGTAGTCCTTGATGGGCCCGAAGATCTTGGCGCAGAACAGGCCGTCACGCTCGGGCTTGAAGGTGCGGTAGTTGATGGTTTCGGGCTTTTTGACCTCGCCAAACGACCACGACCGGATCTTCTCCGGCGAAGCCAGACCGATCTTGATGGCGTCGAAGTGCTCGTCGGGCGTGAACTGTTTGAACAGGTCGAGCAAGGATTTCATGGCTAGCGTCCTCGGTTGGCTCTATCAGTTGCGTTCCAGCTCGATGTCGATACCGAGCGAGCGGATTTCCTTGACCAGCACGTTGAACGACTCCGGCATGCCGGCGTCGATGGCGTGCTCGCCCTTGACGATGCTCTCGTACACCTTGGTGCGGCCCTGCACGTCGTCGGACTTGACGGTGAGCATCTCCTGCAGCACGTAAGAGGCACCATAGGCTTCCAGCGCCCAGACCTCCATCTCGCCGAAGCGCTGGCCGCCAAACTGCGCCTTGCCCCCCAGCGGCTGCTGCGTGACCAGGCTGTACGGGCCGGTGGAGCGGGCGTGCATCTTGTCATCCACCAGGTGGTGCAGCTTCAGGTAGTGCATGTAGCCCACCGTCGTCTTGCGCTCCAGCGGATCACCCGTGCGGCCGTCGTACAACTGCGCCTGGGTGCGGCTTTCGGTCAGCCCCTTGGCGCGGGCGACTTCGTCTGGATAGGCCAGCTGGAGCATCGCACGGATTTGCGCCTCGCTCGCGCCATCGAACACCGGCGAAGCAAACGGCACGCCCTTGGTCAGCTCGCGCGCCATCGCCAGGATCTCGTCGTCGGACAGCTCGTCGAGGCGCTCCGGGCGGCCCTCGCCGTTGTAGATGCGCTCCAAGAAGGCGCGAATCTCGGCCACTGCGGCCTGGCGCTCCAGCAGCTCGCCGATGCGCTCGCCCAGCCCCTTGGCGGCCCAGCCCAGGTGCACTTCCAGCACCTGCCCGATGTTCATGCGCGAGGGCACGCCCAGCGGGTTGAGCACGATGTCCACCGGCGTGCCGTCGGCCATGTAGGGCATGTCCTCCACCGGCACGATCTTGGACACGACGCCCTTGTTACCGTGGCGGCCAGCCATCTTGTCGCCGGGCTGCAGGCGGCGCTTGACGGCCAGATAGACCTTGACCATCTTCAGCACGCCCGCCGGCAGCTCGTCGCCCTGGGTCAGCTTGCGGCGCTTTTCCTCGAACGCAAGGTCGAAACCGTGGCGGGTGGCCTCCAACGCGTTCTTGATCGACTCCATCTGCGCGGCCAAATCGTCATCGGCGACACGAATGTCGAACCAATGGTGCTTGTCCACCTCGGCCAAATAGGCCTGGGTCAGCACCGTGCCCTTGGCCAGTTTCCTCGGCCCGCCATTGGCGATCTTGCCGATCAGCAGCTTCTCCAGCCGGTCGAAGGCATCGGCTTCGACGATGCGCAGCTGGTCGTTCAGGTCCAGGCGGTAGCGCTTGAGCTCATCATCGATGATTTGCTGCGCACGCTTGTCGCGCTGGATACCCTCGCGGGTGAAAACCTGCACGTCGATCACCGTGCCTTGGCTGCCCTGCTCGACGCGCAGCGAGGTGTCCTTCACATCCGAAGCCTTCTCGCCAAAGATCGCGCGCAGCAGTTTTTCCTCTGGCGTCAGTGTCGTCTCGCCCTTGGGCGTGACCTTGCCCACCAGCACATCACCAGGCTGCACCTCGGCGCCGACGTAGATGATGCCGGACTCGTCCAGCCGGTTGAGCTGCTGCTCCGACAAATTCGGGATGTCGCGGGTGATTTCTTCCGGCCCCAATTTGGTATCGCGCGCCATGACCACCAGCTCCTCGATGTGGATGCTGGTGTAGCGCTCATCGGCCACCACCTTCTCGGAGATCAGGATCGAGTCCTCGAAGTTGTAGCCGTTCCAGGGCATGAAGGCGATCAGCATGTTCTGGCCGATCGAGATTTCGCCCAAGTCGGTGGAGGCACCATCGGCGATCACCGCACCCTTGTGGATGCGCTCGCCCTTCTTGACGATGGGGCGCTGGTGGATATTGGTGTTTTGGTTGGAGCGCTGGTATTTGATCAGGTTGTAGATGTCCACGCCCACTTCACCGGCCACCGCCTCGTCGTCATTGACGCGGATGACGATGCGGGTGGCATCGACATAATCCACCACGCCGCCGCGCTTGGCCACCACCACGGTACCGGAGTCGATGGCGGCCACGCGCTCGATGCCCGTGCCGACCAGTGGCTTTTCGGGGCGCAACACCGGCACCGCTTGGCGCGACATGTTGGCGCCCATCAGCGCGCGGTTGGCGTCGTCGTGCTCCAGGAACGGCACCAGCGACGCCGCGACCGAGACGATCTGAGCCGGCGAGACGTCCATGTACTGCACGCGGTCCGGTGTGGTCAGCACCGATTCGCCCTTCTCGCGTGCCGACACCAGCTCCCCGACCAACCGGCCTTCTTCATCCAGCTCGGCATTGGCCTGCGCGATGATGTATTTGCCTTCCTCGATGGCCGACAAATAATCGATCTGGCTGGTCACTTTGCCGTCCACCACACGGCGGTACGGGGTTTCGATGAAGCCATACTCGTTGAGGCGCGCGTACAGCGCCAGCGAGTTGATCAGGCCGATGTTGGGGCCTTCGGGCGTTTCGATCGGGCAGACGCGGCCGTAGTGCGTGACGTGCACATCGCGCACC
>CALEDU010000109.1 GCA_937949455.1 uncultured Tepidimonas sp.
TGCGCCTGATCGTCGAGGGCGCGCAAACGTGACGCCACCGCTGGCGGTGTGGGACGGCATCCCCATCCTGCACCTGGATGACGCACTGATCGTGATAGACAAGCCAGCCGGACTGCTGGCCGTGCCAGGCCGTGGTGCCGACAAAGCCGACTGCGTCGCTGCACGCGTGCAACGCCACGAGCCAGACGCCTTAGTCGTGCACCGGCTGGACATGGACACCTCTGGCCTGATGATACTGGCGCGCAGCCCGGCGGCCCAGCGCACGCTGTCGATCGCGTTTGCCGAACGCCGCGTGCTCAAGACCTACGTGGCCGTGGTGGCCGGCGTGCCGCTGGCCCCCGCCGGCACAGACGGCTGGGGCGACATCCGCCTGCCGCTGGCGGTCGACTGGCCGCGCCGCCCACGCAGCAAGGTCGATTTTCGCCACGGCAAACCGAGCCATACACGCTGGCGCACGCTGGGTCTGGAACGCTGGGGCCGCCAATGGGCCACCCGGCTGGCGCTGCGACCACTCACCGGCCGCTCGCACCAGCTGCGCGTGCATTTGGCGGCTCTTGGCCATCCCATCCTCGGTGACCCACTCTACGCTCAAGACACGGCGCGGCGCGCCGCCCCGCGGCTGCTGTTGCATGCCGCAGAACTGGCGGTGCCTCACCCGGTCAGCGGTCAGCCATGCCGATGGATGAGCACAGTCCCGTTTATTGCCAACGGATGCGATTGACACGACCGCCACACGCGGCTGGGGCCACTGCGCGCGGGGGCGCGTGTGCGTCACAAAAGCGTCAATACCGCATGGCAAGCTGATTTTCGTGGAGCAAAGCGTCATGCGCCGACGCCGATTCACCGCACATCCTGACCTGCCGACAAACGCCCCCGAAGGAATGTCATGCCACTTTCGCTTTCGATGCGTCACCGCTCGACCTGGAGAACCGCTGCCGCCATCGGCCTGTCTGCCGCGTTGGTGGGCTGCCTGGGATCGTCAGATGACCCCCCGCTGGACTTGACCATTCTGCACATCAACGACCATCACTCTCGGCTGGACGCCGAAACCACCACGCTGCGACTCAAAAACGCTGCTGGTACACGCGAGGCGGTCACAGTCGATTTGGGGGGTTTCGCGCGCGTAGCCGGGGCCATCGAGGCATTGCGCAGCGGCCAGCCCAATGTCCTGACCCTGCACGCCGGTGACGCCATCACTGGCGATCTGTACTACACCCTGACCGAAGGTCGCGCGGACGCAGCGCTGAGGAACACCGTCTGCTTCGATGCGCTGACGCTGGGCAACCACGAGTTCGACAACGGTGACGCAGGGGCAGCCAAGTTCATCGACGAACTGGCCAAAGGCAGCTGCCGCACCGCAGTGCTGTCGGCCAACCTCAAGCCGCGCAGTGGGAGTGCGCTGACAGGCAAGGTGCGCGCCAGTACGGTGGTGCAGCGCAGCGGCCAGCCCATCGGCATCGTTGGGGTGACGGCGGCGGGCAAGACGCGGGATAGCTCTCGCCCCGACCCCGGTACACTTTTCGAGGACGAGGCCACGTCCGCCCAACGCGAGATCGACGCCCTGCGCGCACAGGGCATCAACAAAATCGTGCTGCTCACCCACATCGGCTACCCAGCCGATCAGCAATTGGCCGCGCGCTTGAGCGGCGTCGACATCATCGTCGGGGGCGACTCGCACACCCTGCTTGGGCCGACGAGCCTCGCCGACGTCGGACTGACCCCCAATGGCCCCTACCCCAAACAGATCAGCAACAAGGATGGCGAGCCCGTCTGCCTGGTGCAAGCCTGGCAATATGCATACGCGGTCGGTGAGCTGCGTGTGCGTTTCGATGGACGGGGTGTGGTGACGGAGTGTGCTGGACAGCCCCACATCCTGGTCAGCGACAATGTGCGCCGTTCAAGCAGTCCGCTCAGCGATGCCGATCGCGCGGCCATGGTGGCCGATCTGCGTGCCCAGCCGGGCTTGCGTGTGCAAGCCCCGCTGCCCAAGGCAGAGCAAACATTGGCACCCTTTGCCGCGGACAAGACCGCCTTTGGTCAAACCAAAATCGGCACGGCTGCCGAGGAACTGTGCCTGCGGCGTGTGCCTGGCACCAAGCGCGATGTCACACGCTCCGCGTTGGGTGACCTCTGCAACAAGAGTGAACGCGTCAACGCCCACGGCGGCGACATTCAGCAGCTCGTTGCGCAGGCGTTTTTGGAGCAAGGCCAGCGCTTTGGCGGTGCGGATATCGCACTGCAAAACGCCGGAGGCGTGCGGGTGGATGTGGCCGCTGGCGACATCACGGTCAGGCACATCTACACCTTGCTGCCGTTCAAAAACACCTTGGTGCGGCTGCGCATGACCGGCGCGCAGATCAAGGCCGCCCTGGAAGACGGCGTTGGCTTCGTGCTGGCGGCCGCTGGCAACACGGGGGCGTATCCATACACGGCAGGTTTGCGCTTCGAGGTCGATCTGAACCAGCCCACTGGCCAGCGCGTCAGTAACCTGCAGGTGCGCCTTGCCTCTGGCAGCTGGGTAGCGCTGGACATGAACGCCACTTACCGTGTCGTCACGAACGACTTCCTCGCCAACGGTGGCGACGGCTACGCGACGCTGAAAACCGTCACCGGTGACCGCCGGGAGGACACCTTCCTTGACTACGCCGATTCGTTTCTCCAATACGTGAAGGAGCGCGGCCAGGTGGCGCGCCTGCCCATCGAGCTATACAGCACCCAACGGTTTATCGATACGCCTTGAACCGCGACGCCGCAGCGGCACGCCACTGGTGCGCTGCTGCCCTAGGGGCAGCAGCGCTGTTCCTTGCCTGGCATGTCTTGGCGTGGCCTTGGCTGGGTGTGACGCTGCACATCGACGAAGCGCAATACTGGACCTGGTCGCGCGCGTTGGATTGGGGTTACTACTCCAAGCCGCCGTTGATCGCGGCGCTGCTTGCGGCCTCGACG
>CALEDU010000110.1 GCA_937949455.1 uncultured Tepidimonas sp.
CCCCTGCGCGAAGGGCTCAGCGACGCCCTCACGACCCAAACGCTGCTTCCCATGGCCGAGGCGGCTGATTGGGCTGTTCGCTTGCGTGCCGCCCGTGCGGCCTGATGTCACCACGCGCGACCAGGGCACGCCCCTCTACAATCCTGCTCCAACGACACCCACTGGCATCCCATGGCCTCGCATTACGACCTCGAAGAGCAGGAACAAATCGCCCAGCTCAAAGCATTCTGGGCCAAGTACGGCAACCTCATTACCTGGCTGGTGGCTGGGGTACTGGGGGTCTACGCCGCTTACAACGGCTGGCACTATTGGCAGCAGCGGCAGGCCGTGCAGGCGGCCGCCCTCTACGATGAGTTGGATCAGGCCGCTCGCGCAGCCGATATCGAGCGGGTGCGGCGTATCTGGGGCGACTTGCAAGCTCAGGCTGGCCGCACCGTGCAGGCGCAGCAGGGCGCGTTGCTGGCGGCCCGGGCGCTGGTCGAGGCCGAGCAGGTTGCCGAGGCGCGCGTGGCCCTGCAGTTCGTGATCGACCGTGGGCGTGACGAGGCCCTCAAAGCCGTGGCCCGCATGCGCCTAGCGGGGCTGGAGCTCGATGCCGACAACCCAGACACGGCCTTGCGCTTGCTCGATGCCGATGTGCCCGAGGCCCTGCGCCCGTGGCGGGCCGACCGCCGCGGTGATGTGCTGCGCCGCCAGGGACAGGACGAAGCTGCCCGCGCGGCCTACCTGGAGGCGTGGCAAGGCTTAGAGCCCGGGGTTGGCTACCGCGCCATCGTCGAGGCCAAGCTCAATGCGCTGGGTGTCGATCCCGCCGCCCGTCTGGAGGCCAAGCCGTGAATCTCATCCGCCCACCTGTTGCCCTGTCCCCGCTCGCCCGCCGAGCAGGCACCTGGCTGGCCAGCGCTGCCGTCGCGCTGGCGCTGGCCGCTTGCTCCTCCAGCGGGCGCAAACCCGAGCCCATGCCGCTGGAGCCGGTGGCCGCGCTCGTGCCGGCACGGCAGGTGTGGACGCAGGCGCTTGGCCCAGTCGACCCGCTGCTGGTGCCTGCCGTCCACGGCCCATCGGTGGCGCTGGTCAATGCTGCCGGCACTGTGACCGTGCTGGATGGCGAGAGCGGCCGCGTGCGCTGGCGGGCCGAATCTGGGGCCCCTATGGCTGCCGGTGTGGGGTTTGACGGGCGTCGCGCAGCCGTGGTGACCCGCGACAATGATCTGGTGGTGCTGGCCGAAAACGGCGAGCGCTGGCGTCAGCGGCTGTCTGCGCGCACCTTCACGCCGCCGTTCATGGCCGGCGAACGGGTGTTTGTGCTGGGGGGGGACCGCAGTGTGGTGGCTTTCGATGCCACGACGGGCGCACGCCTGTGGTCGCAGACCAGCCGCGGCACCGAGCCCCTCGTCCTGCGTCAAGCCGGGGTGCTGAGTGCGGTCGGCAACACTTTGGTCGTGGGGATCGGAGGCCGGCTGGTCGGACTGGATCCCGATACCGGGCGTGTGCTGTGGGACGCCACCATTGGCCGCACGCGTGGCGCAAACGAAATCGAGCGCCTCGTCGACCTGGTGGGCCGCATCGGGCGCGACCGCGATGTCCTGTGCGCACGTGCTTTCCAGTCCGCGATCGGCTGCGTAGATACCCAGCGCGGCCGCGTCCTCTGGACCCAGCCTGCCGACGGCACGACCGGGGTGCAGGCCGACGCGGAGCGTGTCTATGGGGTGGAGGCGAACGGTCGGGTCGTTGCCCTGCGGCGCGAAGATGGCGCGCGGGTGTGGACCAACGAGCGATTGTTGCACCGGGGCCTGTCTGCGCCGCTGACCGTAGGGCGCTCCCTCGCAGTGGGGGATGCGCAGGGCTATGTGCACCTGTTGTCGCGTTCCGATGGGGCTTTCCTGAACCGTTTGCCGACGGACGGCTCACCCGTCATCGACGGCCCTTTGCTGGTCGGTAACACCTTGCTGGTGGTGACCCGCAACGGTGGTGTGTTCGCTTGGCGACCCGAATGACCGTGTTCAAACCCGTCGTCGCGCTGGTCGGCCGCCCCAATGTCGGCAAATCCACGCTGTTCAACCGGTTGACCAAGAGCCGTGATGCCATCGTGGCGGACATGCCCGGCCTCACCCGGGACCGCCACTACGGCAACGCCCGGCTGGGGCGGCGTGAGTTCATCGTCATTGACACCGGCGGCTTCGAGCCCGACGCCGCCCACGGCATCTACCGCGAGATGGCCAAGCAGACCCGTCAAGCCGTCGCCGAGGCGGACGTGGTGATTTTCGTCGTGGACGCACGGGCCGGATTGAGCGCGCAAGATCACGAAATCGCCGACTATCTGCGCCGTCTGGCCAAGCCCTGCCTGCTGGTGGCCAACAAGGCCGAAGGCATGCGCGAGGGCGCGCAACTGGCCGAGTTCTATGAACTGGGCTTGGGGGAGGTGATCCCAGTCTCGGCTGCACACGGGCAAGGCGTGCGCTCGATGGTGGAGGCCGCGCTCGATCAACTGACCTGGCCTGATGAGACCCCCGAGGCTGCCGATGCTGCCGAAGAGGCGATCCGGCTTGCCGTCGCTGGCCGCCCCAACGTTGGCAAGTCCACGCTGATCAACGCCTGGCTGGGCGAGGAGCGGCTGGTTGCATTCGACCTACCCGGCACCACGCGGGACGCCATTCGTGTGCCCTTTGAACGCGACGGGTGTCGTTTCGAGCTGATCGACACTGCCGGCCTGCGCCGCAAGGGCCGGGTGTTCGAGGCGGTGGAGAAATTTTCTGTCGTCAAAACGCTGCAGGCCATCGAGAGCGCACATGTCGTGTTGTTGTTGCTCGACGCCACGCAGGGCGTCACCGACCAGGATGCCCATATCGCCGGCTATATCCTGGACAGCGGCCGCTCGGTGGTCGTGGCGGTCAACAAGTGGGACGCGGTGGACGACTACCAGCGCGAGCAGCTCCAGCGCTCTATCGAAGTGCGACTGGCTTTTTTGAAATTCGCGCCGCTGCACTTCATTGCTGCGCGCAAACGCCAAGGTATCCAGGCGCTGTGGAAGTCCATCGCCCGCGCCTATGACTCGGCTATGGTCAAGATGCCCACGCCGCTGCTCACCCGGCTGCTGCAGGAGGCTGTGGCCTTCCAAGCGCCGCGCAAGAGTGGTCTGTTTCGCCCCAAGCTGCGCTATGCGCACCAGGGTGGGCAGAGCCCCCCGGTCATCGTGATCCACGGCAACTCGCTCGAACACGTGGGCGACGCCTACCGGCGCTACCTGGAGGCGCGGTTTCGCAAAGCGTTCGACCTTGTCGGCACGCCGCTGCGTATCGAGTTCAAGACGCAGGAAAATCCCTACGGCTGACGGGGGTTTCCCACGGGGCCTTCATGCCACACACGCCAAGGCCGTTTGTGGTATGTTCAGCGTCCCTCATCTTTTTGACGGAACACGGAAAATATCGTGAGCAACAACAAAGGCCAACTCCTGCAGGACCCGTTTCTGAACCAACTCCGTCGCGAGCATGTGCCGGTGTCGATCTACCTCGTCAACGGCATCAAACTGCAAGGGCAGATCGAATCCTTCGATCAATACGTGGTTCTGCTGCGCAACACCGTCACCCAAATGGTGTACAAGCACGCCATTTCCACCATCGTGCCGGGCCGTCCGGTGCAGTTCACGGCAGGCCAGGCGGCTGAGGCTGCGACGGCACCGTGACCGGATCTGTCCCGGTATCCATGGCTGGCGAGCCGGTGCCTGGTGTCATTCTCGTCGGAGTCGACATCGGCCAGCCGCATTTCGATTCCACCCTCGATGAGCTGGCCCAATTGGCTCTATCGGCGGGGTACCGGGTGTGCGACAAGGTGATCTGTCGTCGCCGCGCACCGGACCCCGCGCTATACGTTGGCAGCGGCAAGGCCGACGAAATCGCGGCGCTCGCCGTTGCGCATGGTGCCACCGAGGTGCTGTTCGACCAAACACTGAGCCCGGCGCAGCAGCGCAACCTGGAGCGACACCTCAAAATGCCGGTCAACGACCGGGTGTTGCTGATACTGGACATTTTTGCCCAGCGGGCCCGTAGCCACGAGGGCAAGCTGCAGGTGGAGCTTGCACGGCTGCGTTATTTGTCGACGCGGCTGGTGCGGCGCTGGTCGCACTTGGAGCGCCAGACGGGCGGCATCGGTCTGCGCGGAGGTCCCGGGGAAACCCAGATCGAGCTCGACCGGCGCATGATAACCGAGGCGATTCAGCGCACCCGCGAGCGGCTCGAACGGGTCAAGCGCCAGCGCCGTACGCAGCGTCGACAGCGCGAGCGTCGTGGAATTTTCACGATTTCTCTGGTCGGCTACACCAACGCCGGCAAGTCCACGCTGTTCAACGCGCTGGTCAAGGCCCGGGCGTATGCGGCCGACCAGTTGTTTGCAACGCTCGACACCACCACACGCCAAATGTATTTGGGTGAGGTCGGCTGCCATGTATCCCTATCAGACACAGTCGGTTTCATTCGTGACCTGCCTCATACGCTGGTCGAGGCGTTCGCCGCCACTTTGCAGGAGGCGCGTGATGCAGACTTGCTGTTGCATGTGATCGATGCGGCTAACCCGCAACATCTGGAGCAGATCGGTGACGTGCAGCGTGTGCTGCATGAGATCGACGCGGCCGAGGTGACGCAGGTTCTGGTGTTCAATAAGGTCGACGCCCTGCCGCCGCAGCGACGCCCGCGCCAGCACCGTGATGTCACGGAACTCGAAGGATGCCCGGTGACTCGTGTCTTTGTGAGTGCGCAGACGGGCGAGGGGCTCGATACACTGCGGGCAGTGCTGGCTGATGTCGTGCGCGAGCGTCTCGCGATTCCCGGTGGCGATGCGGGCGTGCCGCAATTCGGCACAATTCGCATGCCATTCAACGATCCACGTTTTCATCCATGAGCGACTCTCCCTTGAGCGCACGACCTCCTAGACCCTGGCTCGACCGCCTGGGTTTGTGGTCTCCGACAGACTGGGCGCGCCGTTTGCGTGCAGTGTTCAACCTCAACGACCCGCGCTGGGGACGGGGGGACGACGACGAGTCCCGCGACGGCGCTGGGCAGCGTCGGCCATCGGGCGGACAGACGCCGCCCGACCTCGATGAACTGTGGCGCGACTTCAACCGCAAGCTCGGTAACTTGTTCGGCGGTCGCGGAGCCGGGCGGCCGCCGGGCGGACCGGACTGGGGCCGAGGCGACAACGGTGCGCCGATGCGTCCCGATCCGAAGGGGGCGGGCATCGGAGCTGGGCTGATTGCCGGGGTGGCCGTGCTGATCTGGCTGGGCACGGGCTTTTTCATCGTGCAAGAAGGCCAACAGGCGGTCATCACCCAGTTTGGCCGATACCACAGCACGGTGGGGGCGGGCTTCAACTGGCGGCTACCATACCCTATCCAGCGCCACGAATCGGTGTTCGTTACCCAGATCCGCTCGGTGGACATCGGTCGTGATGCGATCGTGCGCGCCACGGGCCTGCGCGAATCGGCGATGTTGACCGAAGACGAGAACATCGTCGAGATCAAGTTTGCCGTGCAGTACCGCTTGAGCGACGCGCGTGCTTACCTGTTCAGCAGTCGTGACCCCGACGCGGCGGTGGTCAAGGCTGCCGAGACCGCCGTACGCGAGGTGGTCGGCAAGATGAAAATGGACGCCGCCTTGGCCGAGGAGCGTGAGCAGATTGCCCCCCGTGTGCGGACTTTGATGCAAAACATTCTGGACCGCTACAACGTCGGCATCGAGATCGTCGGCATCAATTTGCAGGCCGGCGGGGTGCGCCCACCCGAGCAAGTGCAAGCGGCCTTTGACGATGTGCTCAAAGCTGGGCAAGAGCGCGAGCGCGCCAAGAACGAGGCCGAGGCCTACGCCAACGACGTCGTGCCGCGCGCGCGGGGGGCTGCGTCGCGCCTGCTGGAGGAGGCCGAAGGCTACAAGGCTCGCATCGTGGCGCAGGCCCAGGGTGATGCGCAGCGCTTCTCACTGGTGCAGTCCGAGTATGCGAAGGCGCCGCAGGTCACGCGCGAGCGCCTCTACCTGGAGGCCATGCAGCAGGTCTACAGCAATGTCACCAAGATCATGGTGGACACCCGCCAGCAGTCCAGCCTGCTGTACCTGCCACTCGACAAGATCATGCAGCAGGTCAGCGCCGCGCCGGGGCAGACGGCCGGGTCGTCGTCATCACCTGCGCCGCTCGCCGCCGCGCCGAGCGCGCCGCCCGCCGCCGATGCGCGAGGACGCGATGATCTGCGCAGCCGCGACCGCGATGGGCGCTGAACGGAGCCGACGCCATGATGCACCGAATCGGATTCATTGTCTCTTCCCTGTTGGTCTTGCTGGCCATCGTCAGCTCCACCCTGTTCGTGGTCGATCAGCGCCAGTTCGGCGTCGTATTCCAGTTCGGCCAGATCCGCAATGTGGTCACCGAGCCAGGGCTGAACTTCAAGCTGCCACCGCCGTTTCAGAATGTGTCTTACATCGACAAACGGCTGCTGACGCTGGAGAGCACGGACACCGAGCCGACCTTGACCGCCGAGAAGCAGCGCGTGGTCATCGACTGGTATGTGCGCTGGCGCATCTCCGACCCGTCGGCCTACATCCGCAACGTCGGGCTGGACGAGCGCGCGGGTGCCGCCCAGCTCAACCGCGTGGTGCGCAACGCCTTCCAGCAAGAAGTCAACAAGCGCACGCTGCGCGAGCTGCTCTCCGCCAAGCGCGAGGAACTGATGGCCGCCGTGCAGCGCGAGGTGCTGGCGGCCGTGCGTGGTGCTGAAAAGCCCTGGGGCATGGACGTCGTGGATGTGCGTATCTCGCGCATCGACTACGCCGAGTCGATCACCCGTTCGGTCTACGACCGCATGGAGGCCGAGCGCAAGCGAGTGGCCAATGAGCTGCGCTCCACCGGTTTTGCCGAGGGCGAGAAGATCCGCGCCGAAGCCGACCGCCAGCGCGAGGTGATTCTGGCTGAAGCCTTCCGGCAGGCGCAAAAGATCAAGGGGGAGGGCGACGCCGAGGCCGCGCGTATCTACAGCCAGGCGTTTGGCAAGGACCCGGCGTTTGCCCAGTTCTACCGCAGTCTGGAGGCTTACAAAGCCAGTTTTGCCGGCAAGGGCGATGTACTGGTGGTCGATCCCTCGTCCGAATTTTTCAAGGTGTTCAAGGGCTCGGCACCGACGGCGGGCACGCGCTGAGCGGCGAGCGCGTCGGCCGATCCGGATCAGGGTCGGGGTAGAATCCGGCCTTTGCCTGCTCTTGAACCACCCATGTCTGCCTGGCTGCTGCCGGACCACATTGCCGATGTGCTGCCTTCCGAGGCGCGCCACATCGAGGATATGCGCCGCTGTCTCCTCGAAGCCGCTCGTCGCTACGGCTACGAGCTGGTGATGCCGCCCTTGCTCGAGCATTTGGAGTCGCTGCTGACGGGCACCGGCGAAGCCTTGGATCTGCAGACCTTCAAGCTGGTCGACCAGCTTTCGGGCCGCATGCTAGGTCTGCGCGCGGACACCACCCCGCAGGTTGCGCGCATCGATGCCCATTTACTCAACCGGCAGGGTATCACGCGCTTGTGTTATTGCGGCCCTGTGCTGCGCACCCGGGCAGGGGGCGCGGGCGGCTCGCGTGAGCCGCTGCAGTTCGGTGCCGAAATCTACGGCCATGCCGGCCTGGAGGCCGATCTGGAAGTCCTCGAGCTGGCGCTGGATGCCCTGCATGCAGCGGGTCTGTCCCGACTAGGGGTGGATTTGGGCGACGTGCGCATTGTCGATGCGGTGCTGGATGGCAGTTCATTGCCGCAATCGCGCATCGCACAGTTGCATACTGCGCTGGCCGCCAAGGACGCGGCCGCCTTGGCGACGCTGGCGCAGGCACTGCCCCCTGCAGTGCGCGACGGCCTGCTGGCCTTGCCTGAGCTGTATGGCGATGCCGATGTCCTGTCCGAGGCTCGGCAGCGTCTGCCGGGTGGCCAGCGGCTGCAGCGGGCCTTGGACGATCTGGCCTGGCTGGCCGAGCGACTGCGTGAGCGCGACTCCCAGGTGTCTGTCACATTCGACCTGGCGGATCTGCGAGGCTACGCCTACTACACCGGGCTGCGGTTTTCGCTGTTTGGCGCCGGAGGGGCCGAGCGGCAGGAAATCGCGCGCGGCGGTCGTTACGACGAGGTGGGGGCGATTTTTGGGCGCCGTCGTCCCGCAGCCGGTTTCAGCCTGGATCTCAAGCAGCTGGTTCGGCTGGCCCCGTCCCCCGCTCTGCGGCCGGCCATTCGAGCACCGTGGCGTGACGATGCTCGCCTGCGCGCGGCCATCGCCCAACTGCGCGCGGCCGGCGAAACCGTGGTGTGCGTACTGCCCGGGCATGAGCACGAAGTGGACGAATTTGCCTGTGACCGCGCACTGGTCGAATGCAACGGCGCGTGGGTGGTGCAACCCCTGGCGACGCCGACGCACTGATACCGCGCCCCCATGCGGCGTTTTCTCCAACCGCTGTCCCAGCGATACCGATCGAAGCGATTTTCTCCATGAACGATAAGGTGTTCCAGCCCCAGCCGGGGCGCAACGTGGTGGTGGTCGGCACCCAGTGGGGTGACGAAGGCAAGGGCAAGCTGGTCGACTGGCTGACCGAGACCGCGCACGGCGTGGTGCGCTTCCAGGGTGGTCACAACGCTGGCCACACGCTGGTCATTGGC
>CALEDU010000111.1 GCA_937949455.1 uncultured Tepidimonas sp.
GCGTGCTGGCGCTGGGGCTGTCGGCAGCGCTGAATGGACCGATTCCGGACACCCGGTTCGGTGTCTTCCGCATGTGAGCCAGGGGGGACTATGGAAAATTTGACCGTTGCCGTCAGCGGCCACCGCGCCACCGTGACGCTGACGCGCCCCGAGCTGCGCAACGCCTTCAATGACGAAGTGATCGCTGAGTTGAGCGCGGCCTTTACCGAATTGGGGGAGCGCGACGATGTACGGGCCATCGTGCTGGCCGCCGAAGGGCCGGCGTTTTGCGCCGGGGCGGACCTGAACTGGATGCGCCGCATGGCCGACTACAGCCGTGACGAGAATCTGGCCGACGCCGGCCGCCTGGCGGCGATGCTGCGCACGATTCACGAATGTCCCAAGCCCACGGTGGCCCGGGTGCAGGGCGATGTGTATGCCGGCGGCATGGGGTTGGTGGCCGCGTGCGACATGGCGGTGGCGGTGGACACCGCAGGCTTTTGCCTGAGCGAGGTCAAGCTCGGGCTGATTCCCGCCACCATCGGGCCGTATGTGGTGCGCGCCATGGGAATACGCGCGGCGCACCGGTATTTTCTGACGGCCGAGCGCTTTGACGCGGCCGAGGCGCTGCGCATTGGCTTGGTGCACGAGGTGGTGTCGGCCGGCGCGCTGGATACCCGGGTGGACGCCATCGTGCACGCCCTGTGCAGCGCGGCCCCAGCGGCGGTGGCTGCCGCCAAGCGATTGGTGCGCGATGTGGCCGGGGCCCCGCTGGACGATGCCCTGGTGGCCCGCACCGTCGAGGCCATCGCCGATATTCGCGCCAGCGCCGAAGGGCGCGAGGGTGTCCAGTCCTTCCTGCACAAGCGCAAGCCCCAATGGCTGGCGTGATGGAGTCGCCCCCCCATGTTCCACAAAATTCTGATCGCCAACCGCGCAGAGATCGCCTGCCGCGTGGCCGCCACGGCGCGCCGGCTGGGCATCCGCACCGTCGCTGTGTACTCCGCGGCCGATGCGCTGTCGCGCCATGTCGCCGCCTGTGACGAGGCGGTGTGCGTCGGCGGTGCCGCACCCCAGGACAGCTATCTGCGTTGGGAGCGCATCATCGAGGCGGCGCGGGCCACCGGCGCGCAGGCCATCCACCCGGGCTACGGCTTCCTCAGCGAAAACGAAGGCTTTGCGCAAGCCTGCGCAGACGCGGGGCTGGTGTTCATCGGCCCGCCGCCGTCGGCCATTGCCGCCATGGGCCTGAAGGCGGAGTCCAAGCGCTTGATGGAAGCCGCCGGTGTGCCGCTGGTGCCGGGCTACCATGGCAAGGATCAGGATCCGCGCCTGCTCAAGGCCGAGGCGGACCGCATCGGCTACCCGGTGTTGATCAAGGCCAGCGCAGGCGGCGGCGGCAAGGGCATGCGGCGAGTGGACGCACCCGAGGGCTTCGACGAGGCCCTGGCCTCGTGCCAGCGCGAGGCGCTCAACAGCTTTGGCGACGCGGCGGTGCTCATCGAAAAATACGTGCAGCGCCCGCGCCACATCGAAATCCAGGTGTTTGCCGATGCGCATGGCAACGCGGTCTACCTGTTCGAGCGCGATTGCTCGGTGCAGCGCCGCCACCAGAAGGTGCTGGAGGAAGCCCCCGCCCCCGGCATGCCGCCGGAGCTGCGCGAGCGCATGGGGCTGGCCGCTGTCGCGGCCGCGCGCGCGGTCGGCTATGTGGGGGCGGGGACGGTGGAGTTCATCGTCGAGCAGCCGCTGGGGTACGAGCACCCCGAGGCGATGCGCTTTTACTTCATGGAAATGAACACCCGGCTGCAGGTCGAGCATCCGGTCACCGAGGCCATTACCGGAGTGGACCTGGTCGAATGGCAGTTGCGCGTGGCGGCTGGTGAGCCCTTGCCCTTGACCCAGCGCGACCTGCGCCTGCAGGGCCATGCGATCGAGGCGCGTATCTGCGCCGAAAACCCGGACAACCAGTTCCTGCCCGCCACGGGCCGACTGAGTGTGTACCGCAAGCCGGCGTGCAGCGCCTTTGCCGTGTCGGATGTGCGCATCGACGACGGTGTGGGCGAGGGCGACACCATCAGTCCGCACTACGACTCCATGATCGCCAAGCTGATCGTACGCGGCGACACGCGCGCGCAGGCACTGGCGCGGCTGGACCAGGCGCTGGCGCAGTTGCACATCGTGGGCGTGGCCAACAATGTGGCGTTTTTGCGCCATGTGGTGCGCAGCGCATCGTTTGCACAGGCGCGGCTGGATACGGCGCTCATCGAGCGCGAGGCCGCCGTCCTCTTTGGCCAACAGCCGGTGCCGCTGACGGCGGCGGTGGCAATTGCGGTGGCCCACACCCTGGCCACCGACGCGCAAGCCGCCCGGCAGGCGAGCGCCGACGGGCACGACCCCTGGAGCGCGCGCGACGGTTATGCCAGCCATGGCGAGCGCAGCCGGCGCTTCGCCTTCCAGTGGGGCGAGGACACCGTGCCGGCACGCCTGACCTGGTGCCGCGACGGTACCCGTTGGCTGGTCGTGGGTGAGGGCGAGGCCGCCACTGCCGGTGCGCTGGCGTGGCGCGCCGCGCCCGGGGGTGACTGGGCCCTGGGGGTGTCGTTTGCCGGGCAAGACTGGCGCGCTGCCGTCTATGCCCAGGGGGAGCGGCTGCATCTGTTCACCCCCCAGGGCGCGGCCGCCATTGTCGAAGTGGACCTGCTGGCCCACGCCGGTGACGCAGCCGCCGAAGGCGGGGGACTGACCGCACCCATGCCGGGCAAAGTCGTGGCCTTTCTGGTGCAGACCGGCGATGCGGTCAAAAAGGGGCAGCCGCTGGCCGTGCTCGAGGCGATGAAGATGGAGCACACCATCGCCGCCCCGGCCGATGGCACCGTCGCCGAGCTGCTGTATGCGCCTGGCGATCAGGTGGCCGAAGGAGCCGAGTTGTTGCGTCTGGCCAGCGCCTGATGCAGTGCGGTCATGCAAGGATCCAGGACTCTGCCATGAGCACAGCGAACTACCCTTCCCGTGCCCGACTCATCGACGTCGGCCCGCGCGACGGCCTACAAAACGAAAAACAGCCCGTGCCCACGGCGGTCAAAATCGAACTCGTGCACCGGCTGCAGGCCGCGGGCCTGCGCGAGATCGAAGTCACCAGCTACGTCAGCCCCAAATGGGTGCCGCAGATGGCCGACAACCACGCCGTCATGGCCGGCATCGCCCGCCAGCCGGGCGTGCGCTACTCCGTGCTCACGCCCAACCTCAAGGGCTTCGAGGCGGCGCTGGCCGACCAGCCGGACGAGATCGTGGTCTTTGGCGCGGCCAGCGAGGCTTTCAGCCAGAAAAACATCAACTGCAGCATTGCCGAGAGCATCGATCGCTTTGCGCCGGTGGTGGCAGCGGCGCGCAAGGCTGGCATTGCCGTGCGCGGTGCCATGAGCTGCGCCGTGGGCTGCCCCTACGAGGGCGAGATCGCGCCCGAGCGCGTGGGCATGCTGGCCAAGAGGATGAAGGATATCGGGGTGCAGCGCGTGGACGTGGCCGACACCATCGGCGTGGGCACGCCGCTGAAAGTGCAGCGCGCCATCGAGGCGACGCTGGCGCACTACGACATCGACCACATCAGCGGCCACTTCCACGACACCTATGGGCAGGCGTTGAGCAACACGCTGGCCGCGCTGCAGATGGGCGTGTGGAACTTCCAATCCTCGGTCGCGGGGCTGGGGGGCTGCCCCTATGCCAAAGGCGCGACCGGAAATGTGGCCACCGAGGACGTGGTGTATCTGCTGCACGGCCTGGGCATTGACACCGGCATCGATCTGCAGGCACTGGCCGACACCGGTGCCTGGATCAGCGCACGGCTAGGGCGCTCGACTGGCTCGCGCGCGGGGCATGCGCTGCGGGCGCGGCGCACTGCCTGAGAGTGTGCGCGGCATCGCATCGCACGTTAAGATTTCGCCATGTCAATCGATCCAGCCGCACGCCGGCACCTTTCGCTGGTCGAAGCCTTGCGCCGCCAGCCGCCCGGCGCGCCGGTGCCCTCACCGTGTGTGGGCGTTTGCCGCATGGACGAGTCCAGTGGTTTGTGCGCCGGTTGTTGGCGCACGCTCGACGAGATCGCCATCTGGGGCCGCAGCGACGACACTGCCCGCCGCCGCATTTGGCAGGCGGTGGAAGCACGGCAGTCGGCGGCTCTGCGCTGATCCGCGACGCCGTTCAGTCTGGGCGGGCTCACGCCAAACGCCAGCGGCGCTCGGCGGCGAGCACCGCATTCGGGTAGGCCGAGCGGCCGCGGCTGCCGTTGTAGCGCCCCAGCGCCAAAAAAAGGTCTCCGCGTTCCCGGTCGAGGTAATGGCGCAGGATCACGCAGCCATAACGCAGATTGGTTTGCAGATGAAAAAGTTTGTCGGGATCCCCGTCGCCGATGACCCGGGTCCAGAACGGCATCACCTGCATGTAGCCCCGCGCCCCGGCGCGCGAGATGGCGTATTTTCGAAAAGCGCTTTCGACTTCGATCAGCCCCAGCACCAGCGCCGTACCCAGCCCGGCGCGCTTGCTTTCGTACCAGACGGTCTGCAAAAAATCGAGGCGCGCCCGCAGCTCCGGTTTGCGGTGGCGCAACTGCCAACTCGCCCGGCTCAACCAGCGCAGATAGGCCAGCCGCTCCTCGGTCGTCGAAAACTCCAATTCCGGCGGGTCGAGCCGCTCGATGGCCGCCCGCAGCGCATGGCGCACGGCGTCCGACAGCGGCTCCTCGATCTGTGCCCCAGCCCAGGCCGGCCCGGCGACTGCCCAGCCAAGCGCCGGCACCACGCACCCCGCCAAGCGTCCCAGACAGCGGCGCCGGTCCAGCGCAGGCCCGCGGGCCGGGTCCATGATCACCCCACGATACGCTCGCGCAACCACTCCACGATATGGGCCAGTGGCACGGGTGTGGCCGCAGTGTCGCGTCGGTGCTGGTATTCGACCAGACCATCCTTGAGCCCACGCTCGCCCAGGGTGACGCGGTGCGGCACGCCAATCAGCTCCCAGTCGGCGAACATAGCGCCGGGCCGCTCGCCGCGGTCGTCCAGGATCACGTCCACGCCCAGCGCCAGCAGGTCGCGGTGCAATTGCTCGGCCGCCTGGGCCACCGACTCGCTGCGGTCCATGCCAATCGGGCAGATCACCACGGTAAACGGCGCGATGGCATCCGGCCAGATGATGCCGCGCTCGTCGTGGTTCTGCTCAATGGCCGCCGCCGGCAGGCGCGTGATGCCAATGCCGTAACAGCCCATCTCGAACGGCTTGGGTTTGCCATCCTCATCAAGGAAGGTGGCATTCATCGCCCGGCTGTACTTGGTGCCCAGGTAGAACACATGCCCCACCTCGATGCCGCGCTCGATCGCCAGCACGCCTTTGCCGTCCGGCGAGGGGTCGCCAGCCACCACGTTGCGCAG
>CALEDU010000112.1 GCA_937949455.1 uncultured Tepidimonas sp.
CAGTCGATCCAACCGTCGGTCCACATCACCACGCCATGCCTGCACCACGCCGACGCTGGTCAGGCCAACGATGGCCAGCACCACCAGCAGCTCCAGCAGCGTCAGCCCGCGCGGGCGCGGTGCCAGCCCGGCAGAGACGACCTCATTGCCAGCTGCCGATGTCGGCATCGTTGCCCTCGCCGCCGGGCTGGCCATCGGCACCCAGCGAGAATACGTCCACCTCGCCGTAGGCACCGGGGTTGAGGGATGGATAGGGCCGGCCCCAGGGGTCGTTGGGCAGCTTGTCGAGGTAGGGGCGCCAGCCTGGCGCGGGTGGGCCAGACGCGGGCCGCTGTACCAGCGCCTGCAAGCCTTGCTCTTGCGAAGGATAGCGCTGATTGTCGAGCCGATAGAGCTTGAGCGCCTGCATCAGATGGGCGACATCGGCGCGCGCGGCCGTGACGCGCGACTCTTCGGCGCGGCTGATGACATTGGGCACGATCAGCGCCGCCAGTATCCCGATGATGACCAGGATGACCAACAGCTCGATCAGGGTAAACCCGCGAACAGCGCAGCGGTTGGGCGTGGGCGCGCAAGCGAATCTCATGCCGAGGATGATAATGCAGACCTCATGATGCTGCGCTCCGTTGCCCCCGCTCGCTCCTCGCCCAAGCGCCGCGCGCGAGGGCGCGCAGTTTTGCCCGCGTTGGTCGCCTTGGCTGCGTGGGGGTTGGCCGGTGGACTCGCGGCAGCCTGGGGTTGGCGGCTGTGGGGGCAGGCGCTAGACTCGACTTCTGTGGTGCCGCCGCCCTCGTCTGCAGCGCTTGTGCAGGCAACGACATTGGTGCGGGCGCTGGGTGGCGATGGGGACAAAACAGCCGCAGCCCCGCTGTCGCAGTCCAGCGACCCTGGCGTGGCTTGGCGTTTGCATGGTGTGGTGGCCGACAGCGCAGGGCGGGGGGTGGTGCTGCTGGCCAGCGACGGCCAGCGGGCCAGGCCCTATCGCGCGGGCGCAGAGTTGCCGGATGGCTGGCGCGTGCAGCGCATCGAGCGCGACGGCGTGTGGCTGGTGCCGCCACAAAAGGCACAGGGGGGCGAGGCGGTGCGCCTGCCCGTGCCGATGCGCCCAGGGGCATCCGTCTCGCCTGTGGGCGCTGGCGGATGAGGCCATCCTTTGTCCGTGTTCGGCACCGCCCGCCTGACACGAAGGGGCTGCCGGTCATTCATCCCCGCAGAAACAGCTGATATACGGGATTGTCCGTTTCCTCGACATAGGGGTAGCCGAGATCGCGCAGGAAGCGCTCGAACGCCCGCGCATCTTTCGGTGGCACCTGCAGGCCGACCAGGATGCGGCCATAGTCGGCACCCTGGTTGCGGTAGTGAAACAAGCTAATATTCCAGCTCGGCCGCATCAATGTGAGGAACTTCAGCAGCGCGCCGGGCCGCTCGGGAAAGACGAAGCGCAGCAGCCGCTCGTCTTGCGCCAGCGGCGAGTGGCCACCGACCATGTGGCGAATGTGTTCCTGCGCCAGGTCGTCGTGCGTCAGGTCCAGCGTGGCAAAGCCCTGCCGCTCGAAGGCTGCGGCGATTTTGGCGCTCTCGCCCTTGCCGTGCGTGGTCACACCCACGAACACGTGCGCCACCTGGGCGTCGTGGATGCGATAGTTGAACTCGGTGACATTGCGCGGGCCCCCGGGGAGCGAACCGATGGCCTGCAGAAAGCGCAGGAAGCTGCCGCGCTCCTCCGGAATGGTGACGGCAAACAAGGCTTCACGCTCCTCCCCGACCTCGGCACGCTCGGCGACGAAGCGCAGCCGGTCGAAGTTCATGTTGGCCCCGCACAGGATGGCGGCGTAGGTCTCGCCGCGCGTCTTGTGCTCGGCGACGTGCTTCTTGATCGCGGCCACGGCCATCGCACCGGCCGGCTCGACGATGCTGCGGGTGTCGACGAATACGTCCTTGATTGCGGCGCAGACCTCGTCGGTGTCGACGGTGATGTAGCCGTCGACCAGCTCGCGGGCGATGCGGAAAGTCTCTTCGCCGACCTGCTTGACCGCCGTGCCGTCGGAAAACAACCCGACGTCGGCCAGCTGCACACGCTCGCCAGCGCGCACCGAGCGCCACATGGCATCCGAGTCGCTCATTTGCACGCCGATGACGCGAATGTCGGGCCGCACGGCCTTGAGGTAGTTGGCCACGCCAGCGATGAGGCCGCCGCCGCCGATGGCAACGAACACCGCGTCGAGCCGCCTGGTGCCCAGACCCTGCAGCTGGCGCAGCATCTCCATGGCGATGGTGCCCTGGCCGGCGATGACGTCGGGGTCATCGAACGGGTGCACGAAGGTGAGCCCCTCGCGGCGGGCCAAATCGGCCGCATGCTGGGCAGCGTCCGAGTAACTGTCGCCGTGCAGTACCACCTCGCCGCCCAGTGCCCGCACAGCGTCGATTTTGACCTGTGGCGTGGTGGTGGGCATGACGATGACGGCGCGCGTGCCAAGCTTGTGTGCGCCCAGCGCCACACCTTGGGCGTGGTTGCCGGCCGAAGCACAGATGACGCCGCGCTGCAGCTGCTCGGCCGACAGGTGTGCCAGCTTGTTGTAAGCGCCGCGCAGTTTGAAACTGAACACCGGCTGCTGGTCCTCGCGCTTGAGCAGCACCTTGTTGTGCAGGCGGCGGCTGAGGTTGCGCGCCGGCTCCAGCGGCGTCTCGCGCGCCACGTCGTAGACGCGTGCGGTGAGGATCTTCTTTAGATAGTCTTGCGGGGTCAACGGGGAAGCAGCGGGACGGGCAGGGGGCTGGGCAGGCATGGCAATTCCGGATATGTCCGTGCAATCATACGGCGCACCGATGCGACGCCAGGCCGATGATGACGGGTGCTGCTGGGCAGGGCCAAAAAAAAAGCCCAGGCGTGACACCTGGGCTTTGAACCACCCATAGAGGGCAGAGGAGACAATCGTTGCCGGGCGCGTGGCCCCGACGGCGTCGCCGTCGTACAATAAGCAATATTCTACATCACTTATATTGCGGTGCAACATTGTAGCTTGCGTCGTGTCGTTTCGGAGACAGTTGGATGGAATGTGTCGTCACCTGGACTGGCCATGCTGGCACTGGTTCGAACATGGCTTTCATGGCAGCGACGGGCAGTGGGCACATCGTGGTGATGGATGGCGCTGTAGACCCCGCCAAGCCTGAGACCAGCGGTGCCAATCTGGCCCCCCGTCCCATGGAACTGGTGCTGGCCGGAACCGGTGGCTGCACCTCGTTCGATATCGTGATGATCCTCAAGCGCGGTCGGCACGATGTGCGGGGCTGTCAGGTCAAGATGTCCGCCACCCGGGCCGAGACCGAACCGAAGGTGTTCACCTCGATCCACATGCACTTCGTGGTGCACGGCAAGGGCATTCCGGCGTCTGCACTCGAGCGCGCCATCCAGCTCAGCCACGAAAAATACTGCTCGGCTAGCATCATGCTGGGCAAGACGGCACAGATCACGACCAGCTACGAGCTGATCGAAGTGGACTGATCCACCCGCTCAGATGCGGTGCGCGACGGTCGTCATGACCTTGGCGGCGGCACGCATCGCCCACTTCACGGGGGGCGGCAGCTCCACACCACCGGCTTGCTGCGCATCGCGGGCATGGCGGATTTCGTCAGCCTTCATTTGCGCGACGATGGCCCGCGACGGATGGTCACGCACCGGCAGCCGGTCTAGATGGCCGTCCAAGTGGGTCTCGACCTGGCGTTCGGTCTCGACGACGAAGCCCAGGCTGATGCCGCGTCCAGCCAGACCGGCCGCCACACCGATGGACAGTGCGCCCGCGTACCACAACGGCGCGAGCAGCGAGCGGCGGTCGCCCAGTTCGTCCAACCGTTGCTGGCACCACGCCAGGTGATCGGTTTCGTCCTGGCCAGCGGCTTCCAGGTGGCGGGCGGTGCGCTCGCGTTCCTGCGGATGGCCTGGGCCCAGCCGGGCTGCCAGCGCCTGTCCGGTGTAGAGCGCCTGCGCGCAGATTTCGCCCACATGGTTGACGCGCATCAGCGCCCCCGACAGGCGGCGTTCCGAATCGGTCATCTGCGCGGCCTCGGCCTGTTGTTCGGCGGACACAGCAGGCGTCTCACGCGCGGCGCGGTGGGGCGCAAACAGCGTGCGCAGCGCATTGTCGGCGGCGATAAGGGTGGCATCGATCAGCGAAGTCATGGCGTCCATCCTAATGCAGCCCTCACGGGGCCGCTTTGATATCGGTCACGATGTAGGCCCCGTCGGCCTTCTGCGCGCGAAACCGCACCCGCGCCCCCGGTTGCAGCCCCTGCAGCAGGGCCGGATCGCGGACCTGAAACACCATGGTCATGGGCGGCATGTCCAGATCGGGGATGTCGCCGTGGCGCAAGGTAATCTTGCGCGCCGAGGCGTCGATGCGGCGCACCTCGCCTTCGGCCCACCGATCGGCAGTGGCCTCTGCAGCAGCCGACTGCGTTTTGTGATAGCTGGCATACACGCGTGTGGAACCGTCATGCTGCACGAGCAGTACATCATACGGGTCGCGCCTGCTGCCATATTCTGGGCCGTCCATGCCGGGGCTGCCCACCGGCATGCGTGGTACGGACAGACCCAGCGCTGCCGGCCGCTCGCGCAGCAGGCGCTGGATGTCCGCTGCGAGCACATGGCCCTCGATGACATACCCCTCCACCCGGGCCGTGTGGCAGGAACCGAGCGCCTGCGGCATGCCCAGCCGCTGGCGCATGCCGATGTTGCCGCTGTCGAAGGCCTGAACCCGAAAACCGTTGGCCTGTAGGTGACGAATCCAGTCATTGCAGCAGCCGCAGTTCGGGTCTTTCCACACCTGTACCAAGGCGGCGGGGGGTTGAGCCAGACTCGGCCCGGTGCCCGCTGCCGCCAGCCATGCGGCACTGCAGCGCAACCAGTCGCGACGTTTCATGGGGTTTTCTCCTGCTCAGCGGGCTCGACCCGGATGTGGCCGGCGAGTTCCTCTGGCGTGCTGATTACGAGCTCATGCATGACGCGTCCGTGGTTGAGGGCGCGCAGGCGCAGCGGATCAGTGGGAGTGGCCATGACGTCCTCCTTCGGGTTTACGGGCATCGAACGGGGCGGGCGCGGGGGAGCTGGGCGGACCGCTCGGATCGTGCCGGCTGGCACCGTGTGGGCCATCGTGTCCTGGCCCGTGTGTGGCGGGT
>CALEDU010000113.1 GCA_937949455.1 uncultured Tepidimonas sp.
TCCGGCCCCTGCGCGGTCAGGCCTCGGCCCGGGGTCTCGCTCACCTCCCACACGGGGGTGTCGGCTTCAGCGGCGGCGGCCACCAGCGCACGCGACACCGGGTGTAGCGAGGCGCGCGCCAGCGGTTGCGCCGCAGCTAGCGCCTGCTCGCGCGTCACCCCGGGGCGCGTGAGCACATCGCGCACCACCACGCGGTCCTGCGTCAGTGTCCCAGTTTTGTCGAACACGACAGTGTCCACCGCAGCGAGCGCCTCAAACGCTTGCAGCCGCCGCGTCAGGATGCCGCGCCGTGCCAGACCACCTGCCGCGGCCAGCATCGCCGCTGGCGTGGCCAGCGACAGCGCACACGGGCAGGTGACGATCAGCACCGCCACCGCGACGGCCAGCGCCCGGCTCGGGTCAAACTGCCACCAGTACAACGCCGCCAGACCCGCTGCCAGCAGCACCGCCACCAAGAACGGCGCGGCGATGCGGTCCGCCAGCCGCGCCAGGCGCGGCTTGTCGGTGCTGGCCTGCTCCATGAGTGCCACGATCTGCGCAAAACGCGTCTCGCGTCCGACACGCTGCAGACGCACGCGCACCATGCCGCCCAAATTGTGGCTGCCCGCCACCACCGCTTCGCCGCGACGGCGCGTCACCGGATGCGACTCGCCAGTCAGCAGCGCCTCGTCCACAGTGGCAGCCTCGGACAGCACCTCGCCATCACCGGGAAAAGCCTGTCCAGCCTGCACATGCACCACGTCGCCAGCCTGCAAACGCTTGACCGAGACCGCCTCCAACGTGCCATCGCAGCGCTCGCGCTGCACGACCTCCGGCAAGCGGTTCATCAGCGCGTCCAGCGCACCGGCAGTGCGGTCGCGCAGTTTGTGCTCCAAATAACGGCCGCCGAGCAGAAAGAACACGAACATGGTGAGCGAGTCGTACCAAATGTCGTGCCCCCACGGCCCCGTGGGGTCGAAGGTGGCCAGCGTGCTGACGATGAAGGTGATCAAGATGCCCAACGACACCGGTACGTCCATGCCGATGCGGCCCTGACGCAGGTCGCGCCAGGCACTGCCGAAGAACGGTCCGCTGGCAAACAGCAGCACCGGCAGGCTCAGCACCCACGAGGCCCAGCGCAGCAGCTGCAGCAGGTCCGGCGGGATCTGGCCCGGCGCGGTGACATACTCAGGCCAGGTGTACATCATCACCTGCATCATGCAAAAGCCCGCGACGAACAACCGCCACAGCGCACCACGCGTCTCGCGCGTGCGCTCGCTCGCCGCAAACGCTTGCTGCATCGGCAACAGGCGGTAGCCGACGCGACCCACCGCCTGCGCCAGTTCTGACAGGCGCGTGCGCGCAGGGTCCCAGCGCAGCGTCAGACGCCGCGTGGCGGCGTGGACCTGCGCGTCCAGCACACCGCCACAGCCAGCCAACGCCGCCTCCACCGTATCGGCACAGGCGGCGCAGTACATACCCTGGACCACCAGCGTCGATTCACAAACCGCGCGGCCGCCCTCCTCACGCGTGTCGGTGAAGTCGCGCTGCTCCAGCGGATCGTCGAGTACGCGGAAATCGTCATGCACCTGCAGCGGGCCACGATGCCCAGCCCACACACCAGTCAACAGCGCGCTGTCTTGCACTGCAGGGGTGGCCAGCCCTGCAGCCGCTCGCGGTGACGGGGCGGTTTCACTCATCGCCGAACGGTACCCGATTGGCTTGAAGGCAGGTTTGACTTAAGTCAAACCCCATCTGGGGGGCAGTGTCATGGCGCACGCCACCACCCTGAACGACCGCGTGCAGCGCGGCCTCGGGATTGGCGCGGGTGCATCGTTCATCGCCTGGGCCATCAAGCACTGGCAGGCATGCGGCGAGCCCACATCCACAAGGCCGCCCCCGCCAACAGCATAGGAATGCTCAGCCACTGGCCCATGCTCAGGCCCAGCGACAACAGGCCCAAGTGGGCATCGGGTTCACGGAAGTATTCGGCAGCAAAGCGCATCACGCCATAGCCGATGAGGAATGCGGCCGACACCTCGCCCACGCGACGGGGCCGGGAGGCAAAAGCCCACAATAGCACGAACAGCAGCAAACCTTCCAGCGCAAACTGGTAGAGCTGCGAGGGATGTCGCGGCAGCGGCCCCGCAGACGGAAACACCATGGCCCAAGGCAGATCCGGTGGTGCGGGCCGACCCCAGAGCTCACCGTTGATGAAGTTACCGACGCGGCCCAGCGCCAGCCCCACGGGCACACAGGGCGCAATGAAATCCGTCACCTGCAGCCAGGGCCGCTGCTCACGGCGGGCCCACCACGCCATCGCCAGCAGCACACCCAGCAGTCCGCCGTGAAAGCTCATGCCCCCCTCCCAGACGGCGAATATCCGCCAGGGCTCGGCCAGATAGGTCAGCGGCTTGTAAAAGAGCACATAGCCCAGGCGCCCGCCTAGGATCACCCCCAGCACGCCCCAAAACAGGATGTCCTCCACATCGCGCGGCTGCCAGCCGAGCGTTCGGTAGGGCTCGTGCCGCAAACGCCGTCGCCCCAGCCAAACGAACATGGCAAAGCCAGCCAAATACATCAAGCCGTACCAGTGCACGGCCAGCGGCCCGATGCGGACGGCCACCGGGTCGAATTGGGGATGCATCAACATGGGCCGATGGTACGCCATGGAGCCGGCGGCCGCCGTATATGATGTTGACGATGGTGTGACACTAGACAGGCCGGCACAAAGGAGGGACACCATGGACGTCTACGTCGACGATCAACGCCGCCACCATCGGGTGCGGGCAATCTTCGAACAAGCGCTTGAACTGTGCCAGCCATTGCTGGACCCCCGCCAGGGCATTGCCGGGCAAGCCCTTACCCACCAAATTCCAATGCGGGTGCGGGAACATTTTCCGGATTTGACGCAGGAAGAGGTGATGGTCCTGTCCGTCGCGCTGCCTGCCGCCTGGGTACGCAGGCGCGTGAACAGCTGAACAGGCGGTCAGCCGTCTAGGCGGGACACATCCCGTACCGCACCGCGGTCGGCTGAGGTGGCCAGCAGCGCGTAGGCCTTCAGCGCCGCAGACACCTTGCGTGGCCGCGGATGCGCCGGCTTCCAGCCCAGGCGGTCTTGCTCGGCGCGACGGCGCGCCAGTTCGGCCTCGTCCACCAACACGTCGATGCGACGGTCGGGGATATCGATGCGGATGCGGTCGCCGTTGCGCACCAGACCGATCGGCCCGCCAGCCGCCGCCTCCGGTGAGACGTGGCCGATCGAAAGCCCCGACGTACCGCCAGAGAAGCGCCCGTCGGTCAACAGTGCACAGACCTTGCCCAAACCCTTGGATTTCAGGTACGAGGTTGGGTAGAGCATCTCCTGCATGCCGGGGCCGCCGCGCGGCCCCTCGTAGCGCACCACCACCACCTCGCCGGGCTGTACCCGGTCACCCAGGATGTGCTCGACCGCTTCCTCCTGCGACTCGACCACGTGCGCCGTGCCCTCGAAAACGAGGATGCTTTCGTCTACCCCAGCGGTCTTGACCACACAGCCATCGGGTGCCAGGTTGCCCTTGAGCACGGCCAGCCCGCCGTCGCGCGAGTAGGCGTGTTCCACCGAGCGGATGCAGCCCTCGCGGCGGTCCAGATCCAACGTCGGCCAGCGGGTGGCCTGGCTGAACGGTTGCTGCGTCGGGATACCGGCCGGACCCGCTTGGTAGAAGGTGCGCACCTCCTCCGAGGTAGTGACCATGACGTCCCACTGCGACAGCGCATCGGCCAGCGTGGCACTGTGCACCGTGCGCACGCCGGTGTGCAGCAGTCCGCCGCGCGCCAGCTCACCCAGGATGGCCATGATGCCACCAGCGCGGTGCACATCCTCGATGTGATACTTGTGGGTGTTGGGTGCCACCTTGCACAAGGTCGGCACGCGGCGCGACAAGCGATCGATGTCGCTCATCGTAAATGGCACACCGGCCTCCTGCGCGACAGCCAGCAGGTGCAAGATGGTGTTGGTCGAGCCACCCATCGCGATGTCGAGCGACATGGCGTTCTCGAACGCCTCGAAGGTGGCGATTGCCCGCGGCAGCACGCCATCGTCGCCCTGCTCGTAGTGGCGGCGCGCCAGCTCGACGATCAGGCGGCCGGCACGGCGAAACAGCTGCTCGCGGTCGGCATGCGTGGCCAGCACCGTGCCGTTGCCCGGCAACGACAGGCCCAGCGCTTCGGTCAGGCAGTTCATGGAGTTGGCAGTGAACATGCCCGAACACGAACCGCAGGTCGGACAGGCCGAGCGCTCCACCTCCGCGACGGTGGCCTCGTCCACTGCAGCGTCGGCGGCCATCACCATCGCATCCACCAGGTCGAGCTTCCTGATCTGCACGCCCTGCTCACCCGGCACCGCCAGACGCGCTTTGCCGGCCTCCATCGGCCCGCCGGAGACGAACACGGTTGGGATGTTCAGGCGCATGGCCGCCATCAGCATGCCGGGCGTGATCTTGTCGCAATTGGAAATGCACACCAGCGCATCGGCGCAGTGCGCATTGACCATGTACTCGACGCTGTCGGCGATCAGCTCGCGGCTGGGCAGCGAGTACAGCATGCCGTCGTGGCCCATGGCGATGCCGTCATCCACGGCGATGGTGTTGAACTCTTTGGCGACGCCGCCGGCAGCTTCGATTTCACGACAGACGAGCTGGCCCAGATCCTTCAGATGCACATGACCGGGCACGAACTGTGTGAACGAATTGGCCACGGCAATGATGGGCTTGTCGAAGTCGCCGTCCTTCATGCCAGTGGCGCGCCACAGGGCGCGCGCGCCGGCCATGTTGCGGCCGTGGGTGGTGGTGCGGGAGCGGTAGTTGGACATGGATCGATGGCAATGGAGTCAGGTAGTGGCGGCCGCATGGACAGCCGCCGCGCGGATGAGCCACAACATTGTGCCAGCGCCGCCGCCCAGCTGGTAGCCGCCCAGTTGAGCATCAACCAGACCACGCCCAGCGCGACAAAGCCCATGACCGCAATCCCGAAACCCGAGCGGCGCAAGCCCTGTGCAACCCCAGGCATCGGCCACGGGCGTATCGTATCGATTGCAACAAGCTGTAAGGCCGAATTGCGCCCGACACGCCTCCCGCTAGAATGCGTTCACCCACCGCTCCTTCCTCAACCTTCAAAAGGAAAGACACCATGAAACGCGCTCTGCTCATCCTGGCCGCGACCGCCACCCTCTCCGCGCCCGCCCTGGCCGACGAAGCCCTGGCCAAGGCCAAAAACTGTATGGCATGCCATGCCGCCGACAAAAAGCTCGTCGGCCCCTCGTACAAGGACGTCGCCAAGAAATACGCTGGCGACGCCAAAGCGGCCGACATGTTGGCCACCAAAATCCAAAAGGGTGGTTCGGGCGTTTGGGGGGCCATTCCGATGCCAGCCAACCCGCAGGTCAGCGAGGCCGAAGCCAAGAAGCTGGCTGCTTGGGTGTTGAGCCTGAAGTGATGCACCGGCCCGCCCGGCCCGGCCGGGTGGTGGCGGTGGCTTGTAAGCCACAAAAAAGCCTCGCCGATCGCGAGGCTTTTTGTTTGTCCAACGCGGCACCGGCGTCAGTTGGTTTTGGCCAGCTGTTCGAGGATGTGTGGATTTTCCAGCGTCGAGACGTCCTGCGTGATGGCCTCGCCTTTGGCAATGGCGCGCAATAGACGACGCATGATCTTGCCTGAACGGGTCTTGGGCAGGTTCTCGCCAAAGCGGATGTCCTTGGGCTTGGCGATCGGACCAATCTCTTTCGCTACCCAGTTGCGCAGCTCGTTGGCAAGCTGCTTGGCCTCGTCACCTTGTGGCAGCGGACGCTTGAGCACGACGAAAGCGACGATGGCCTCGCCCGTCAGGTCATCGGGGCGACCGACCACTGCGGCCTCGGCCACCAGGTCAGTCTTGGCCACCAGCGCCGATTCGATTTCCATCGTGCCCATGCGGTGGCCGCTGACGTTGAGCACGTCGTCGATGCGACCGGTGATGCGGAAGTAGCCGCGATCCTCCGAGCGAATCGCACCGTCGCCGGCCAGGTAATAGCCCTTGAGCTCCTCGGGGAAGTAGCTTTTCTTGAAACGCTGCGGGTCGCCCCAGATGGTGCGGATCATCGACGGCCAAGGCTTTTGGATCACCAGGATGCCGCCCTGTCCGTGGGGCATGTCGTTGCCCTGCTCGTCCACGATGGCGGCAAAGATGCCCGGCAGCGGCAGCGTGCACGAACCCGGCACCAGCGGGGTGGCCCCGGGCAGAGGCGTGATCATGTGGCCGCCCGTCTCGGTCTGCCAGAAGGTATCGACGATCGGGCAGCGCTCGGCGCCCACGTGCTTGTAGTACCACATCCAAGCCTCGGGGTTGATCGGCTCGCCAACCGATCCCAGGATGCGCAGCGTGGACAAGTCCCAGTTGCGCGGATGGACCCGCTCATCGGTGTCGCTGGCCTTGATGAGCGAGCGGATCGCCGTGGGTGCGGTGTAGAAAATGGTGGCCTTGTGGCGCTCGATCATCTGCCAGAAGCGCCCCGCGTTGGGGTAGGTCGGCACGCCTTCGAAGACGATTTGCGTGGCCCCGGCGGCCAACGGCCCGTAGGCGACGTAGGTGTGGCCGGTGATCCAGCCGATGTCGGCGGTGCACCAAAAGACGTCGCTGTCTTTGAGGTCGAAGGTCCACAGCATGGTCTGCTGGGCCCACAACAGGTAGCCACCGGTGGAGTGCTGTACCCCCTTGGGCTTGCCCGTGGAGCCGGAGGTATACAGCACGAACAGCGGGTGCTCCGCGTCCACGATCTCCGGCGGACAGTCATCGCTTTGGCCTGCCACGACGTCGTGCATCCACACATCGCGGCCAGGGACCATGACACAAGCGGTGGCGGTGCGCTGCCAAACGATGACGTGGCGCACGCTGCCGCAGCCGCCTTGCGCCAGCGCCTCGTCGACGATAGCCTTCAGGGGCAGTTCCTTGCCACCGCGCATTTGGAAGTTGGCGGTAATGACCGCCACCGCACCGACGTCCTCGATGCGCTCTTGCAGTGCCTTGGCCGAAAACCCCCCGAACACCACGCTGTGCGTGGCACCGATGCGGGCACAGGCCTGCATTGCCACCACGCCCTCGATGGTCATGGGCATGTAGATGACGACGCGGTCGCCCTTTTTGACGCCCAGGCCTTTGAGGGCATTGGCCATGCGCGCCACGCGCTGCAGCAGCTCGCGGTAGGTCACGCGTGTGACCTGGCCGTCATCCGCCTCAAAAATGATGGCCGTCTTGTGCTCCACCGGCGTGCCCATGTGCCGGTCCAAGCAGTTGTATGAGGCATTCAACTCGCCATCGGCAAACCAGCGATAAAACGGCTTGTTGGATTCGTCCAGCACCTGTGTGAAGGGTTTGTGCCAGTACAGCAGTTCCCGCGCGCGCCGCGCCCAAAATCCTTCGAAATCGGCCTCGGCCTCGGCGCACAAGGCGCGGTAGGCGTCCATGCCGGACACGCGCGCCTGGGCCGCCAGCGACGGATGGGGATCGAAAACGCGGTTTTCCACCAGCATCGAAGTGATGGCAGAGGACGATTCAGCCATGTCGAGGGTCTCCTCAGGACGTTTGGAATGGGAACAACACTGGCCACGAACTGTGCAGCGGATCTCTGACGAGGCCCTTACGTAGAGGCTGGCGCAGCCTGCCACGGCGGCAAATCACGCCACTACAATCGACCCGTCCGAAACGCTTCTGAACGCGTCATGACCCAGCTCAACAAGCCGATTCCGCCGCTGCCGAAACTGATCTTCGCGAGCCGCTGGCTGCAGCTGCCCCTCTACATTGGCCTGATCGTGGCACAAGCGGTCTATGTGTACCACTTTTGGGTGGAATTGGTCCACCTGATCGAGGCCGCGTTTGGCAACGAGGCGGCGCTCGCCAAACTGGTCGTGAGCATTGGCTATGACCCTTCGGCCAAATTGGACGGCCTGAACGAGACCATCATCATGCTGGTGGTACTGGCTCTGATCGACGTGGTGATGATCAGCAACCTGCTGATCATGGTCATCGTCGGCGGGTATGAAACCTTCGTCAGCCGCTTGCGGCTGGAAGGCCACCCCGATCAGCCAGAGTGGCTCAACCATGTCAACGCCGGGGTGCTCAAGGTCAAACTGGCCACGGCCATCATCGGTATCAGCTCGATCCACCTGCTCAAGACTTTCATCAATGCCGGCAGCTACACCGAGAAGGTGTTGCTGTGGCAGACGCTGATCCACGCCGTATTCCTGCTCAGCGCGCTGGCCATCGCGTTGACCGAGAGGCTCATTCACCACCCGGGCGACGACGACCACTGACGCCCACCCTGTCACGCCGTGCCGCACGGGCACGGCACAGTGTTGCCGTGTCCCAAGGAAATCCCTCATGACCGCCATCAAGCAGGAAGACCTGATCCAGTCCATCGCCGACGCCTTCCAGTACATCAGCTTCTACCACCCGCTGGACTACATCCAGGCGCTGGGCAAAGCTTATGAGCGTGAGCAAAGCCCGGCCGCCAAGGACGCCATCGCTCAGATCCTGACCAACAGCCGCCTGAGCGCCGAGGGCCACCGCCCGATCTGCCAGGACACCGGCATCGCGGTCGTGTTCCTGAAGGTGGGCATGAACGTGACCTGGCCCGACGCCACCATGAGCGTGCAGGAGATGATCAACGAGGGCGTGCGCCGCGCTTACCTCAACCCCGACAATCCGCTGCGCGCCTCGGTGCTGGCCGACCCGGCCGGTGCGCGCAAAAATACCAAGGACAACACCCCCGCGGTGGTGCACTACGAGATCGTGCCCGGCGACGGCATCGAGGTCATCTGCGCGGCCAAGGGCGGCGGCTCGGAGAACAAGTCCAAGTTGGCCATGCTCAATCCGTCGGACTCCATCGTCGATTGGGTGCTGAAGACCGTGCCCACGATGGGCGCGGGCTGGTGCCCGCCAGGCATTCTGGGCATTGGCATCGGCGGCACGCCTGAGAAGGCCATGCTGCTGGCCAAAGAGTCGCTGATGGCGCCGGTGGACATCCACGAGCTGATCGACAAGAAACGGGCTGGCGCTGCACTCACCCGCTTGGAAGCGCTGCGGCTGGAGCTGTATGAGAAGGTCAATGCGCTGGGCATCGGCGCGCAAGGCTTGGGGGGCCTGACGACCGTGGTGGATGTCAAGATCCTGGACTACCCCACCCACGCGGCCAGCCTGCCCGTGGCGATGATTCCCAACTGCGCGGCCACGCGCCATGTGCACTTCCACCTGGACGGCAGCGGCCCGGCCCAGCTGCAAGCGCCCAAGCTGCAAGACTGGCCCGCCGTGACCTGGACGCCCGACACCCAGAGCGCGACCCGCGTCAACCTGGACACCCTGACCAAAGAAGAAGTGGCGTCTTGGCGGGCGGGGCAAAAGCTGCTGCTCAACGGCAAGATGCTGACCGGCCGCGACGCCGCCCACAAGCGCATCGCCGACCTGCTGGCCAAGGGCGAAAAGCTGCCAGTGGACTTTACCAACCGCGTGATCTACTACGTGGGCCCGGTGGACCCGGTGCGCGACGAGGTGGTGGGCCCCGCTGGCCCCACCACCGCCACCCGCATGGACAAGTTCACCCGCATGATGCTGGAAAAAACCGGCTTGATTGCCATGATCGGCAAGAGCGAGCGCGGCCCGGTGGCCATCGAGGCCATCCGCGACAACCGCAGCGCCTATCTGATGGCGGTGGGTGGGGCGGCCTACCTGGTGGCCAAGGCCATCAAGGCGGCCCGCGTGGTGGGCTTCGAAGACCTGGGCATGGAAGCCATTTATGAGTTCGAGGTGCAGGACATGCCCGTGACCGTGGCCGTGGATGCCTCCGGCGACAATGTGCACCAAAGCGGCCCAGCCGAGTGGAGCCAGCGCATCGCCCGCGGCGAGTTCAAGGGTATCACCGTGATGGCTGGCTGAGCCCTCAGTGCAGATGACGAGGTTTGCGCGGGCCACCGTGCCCGCCACCCGGGCCTGCACCGCGCGGCGGTCGGCCGAGCTGAAGCGAGTTCACCATGGCATCGAAGCGGTTGGAGAACAGGCGGTCGATGGCTTCGACCACGCCGCCGAGTTCGGACGCGTCGAAATGCCGCTCCATGAGCTGTACGACATCCTGCACCAGCAGATCGCGCTGCACCTGCATGATGGCCGCCGGCGTCGGGCCAACGAAGCACATCAGAAAATCATCGCGCGCCTCGGCCTCGCTTGGGGCATCTTCCTCGTCGAAATCGAGGTCGTAGAACGACACCTCGATTGCCGCGCCGGTGGCGGCGATTTCGTTCAGACCCATGCAGGCTTCCTCGATGGCCAGCCTGAAGTCGTCGTCGCCCTCGATGGTCCAGCACATTTGCAGGACGTGCTCCTGCGGATCGAAGCGGATGCCTGGCTCCTCTTCGTAGGCGCTGGCCGCCGCGTCGATCAGCGAGCGCGCACCGACATACTGCCACAACGGACGCAGCGCCTCCTGAATGTGGGCGTAGTCCACGTCGTCACGCAGGCGGATGTCGCCATGCACGTGGATCTCGAACGGAGGGTTGTTTTGGCTCATGGTCGCGGCGGTCGGAAAACCCAAATTGTACGGCGCGGGACCGGAACCCGGCCTGCCCGGCGCCCGGCGGTGGCCAGCGCTGCGCCCTGCCCGCCCGCTAGAATGGGCAACGCTGGTGTGTCCAAGCGGGTGTGATGGAAGCGGTAGACATACAGGACTTAAAATCCTGAGGCCGCAAGGCCGTGCGGGTTCGAGTCCCGCCACCCGCACCAAACAGGGAAACGAGACACGGAAAACGGGCGCGCACAACGGGCAGGCATCAACGGCGCTGCCACGCCACGGCAAAAAAACCGTCCGTGCCGTGGCGATGCGGCCACAGGCGCAGTGCACCGCCTTCCACCACCGACGCGGGGTCGTCCACGCGGGCGTCTGCCAGCAGCGCCTGGGCGTCCAGACGGGTGAAGTCGCCGCGCCGGGCGCTGGTGAAGGCGTGGGCCACGGCTTCGTTCTCTTCCGCCAACAAGCTGCAGGTGGCGTACACCAGCCGACCGCCGGGCCGCACGAGCGCTGCCGCAGCCCCGAGAATGCGCTGTTGCAAGGCGGCCAGCTCGGCGACGCTGGCGGGCGTGTGTCGCCACATGAGCTCGGGATGGCGCCGCAGGGTACCCAGTCCACTGCAGGGCGCGTCCACCAGCACACGGTCGATCTTGCCGGCCAGGCGCTGCAGGCGCTCATCGCCCTCGTGCGCGAGGGCCATGGGGTGTACCTGGGTGAGCCCGGCTCGCTGAGCACGGGCTGGCAGAGCGTCCAGGCGGCGCGCTGCGGTATCGAAAGCGTACAGGCGGCCGCTGTCACGCATGTCTGCCCCCAGGGCCAGGGT
>CALEDU010000114.1 GCA_937949455.1 uncultured Tepidimonas sp.
CCGTGGGCTTTTTGCGCGCTGCCTTGGCCGCTTATGTCCAAACCCCCCTGGCGCTGGACGCCCCGGTGACCCGGGTGCGGGCCACCTACCCCTTCGTGCGACTGCGCACGCAGCGTGCGGTGCCACCTGCCCGCCCTGGGGCTGGCGGGCGGTTGAGCTTCGGCTTCGTGGCAGGCCCGGGGCGTTACGAAACCACGCTGACCCGCCCCGACCTGTTTGCGAACTACTGGCGCGAGCAGTTTCGCCTGTTGCTGGACAACCACGGCACGCCGTTGGAAATCGGCCTGGGCAGCGAGCCCATCCCCGTGCACTTCGCGCTCGGGGAAGACACGCATTTCGAGGGCGAGCTCGACGCCGTGCGCCGCGCCCGGCTGGGGGAAGTGTTCGATCTGCCCGACCTGACGACGATGGACGACGGCATCGCCAACGGCACCCACACCCCAGCGCCCGGTGCCCCTCAACCGCTGGCGCTGTTTACTGGCGCGCGCATCGACTACTCGCTGCAGCGACTGCGCCACTACAGCGGCACATCACCTGCATGGTTTCAAAACTTCGTCTTGTTCACCAACTACGGCTTTTACGTCGATGAGTTCGTACGCCTGGGGCTGGCGGAAATGCAGCGTCCGGACAGCGAATATGCCGCATTCGTGGAGCCGGGCAACGTGGTCACCTGGCGGGCAGGTCTGTCAGCCGCACAGCGCGCGGCGCTCGCGGGCCCCGAAGGCGGCCCACCCTCGCGCTTGCCCCAGATGCCGGCCTACCACCTGGTGCGTGGCGACCGCAGCGGCATCACGCTGGTCAACATCGGCGTGGGGCCGAGCAATGCCAAGACCGCCACCGACCATATTGCCGTGCTGCGCCCGCACGCCTGGCTGATGCTGGGTCACTGCGCCGGGCTGCGCACCAGCCAACAGTTGGGGGACTATGTGCTGGCCCATGCTTATGTGCGCGAGGACCATGTGCTGGACGAAGAGCTGCCGCTGTGGGTGCCCATCCCGGCGCTGGCCGAAATCCAGCAAGCGCTCGAAGCCGCGGTGGCCGACGTCACTGGGCTGGACGGAGCCGCGCTCAAGGGGATACTGCGCACCGGCACCGTGGCCAGCACCGACAACCGCAACTGGGAGCTGTTGCCAGACAACCTGCCACAGCGGCGTTTTTCGCAATCGCGGGCTGTGGCGCTGGACATGGAGTCAGCCACCATCGCGGCCAACGGCTTTCGCTTCCGGGTACCGTACGGCACCCTCCTGTGCGTCAGCGACAAACCGCTGCACGGTGCCATCAAACTGCCCGGCATGGCTGACCGTTTCTACCGCGAGCGCGTCGATCAGCATCTGCGCATCGGCCTGCGCGCCATCGAGCGGCTGCGCGCCGCCGGCGCGGACCAATTGCACAGCCGCAAGCTGCGCAGCTTTGCCGAAGTGGCATTCCAGTGACGGACGGCCGCGCTGGCACGGCAGCGCTGTCAGGGCTGCCACGCCCCCATCGCCTCACCCATGCGCACCGGACGGCCCGGGGCCCAGTCCGGGGTCAAAGCGGCGAGCCCCGGCGGGAACAGGGCCACCACGGTCGAGCCGAGCAGGAAGCGCCCCATCTCCGCCCCTTGCGCCAGGGTGATCTCGCGGTCATCGTAGTCCCAGCGCCGCACGATGCCCGGCCGCGGCGGATTGACCACGCCATGCCAGACAGTGGCCATGCTGCCGACGATCGTCGCCCCTACCAGCACCAGCGCGAATGGAAAGCGCCGACCGTCGAAGCGCTGCCCCTCGAACAGGCACAGCACGCGCTCGTTGCGCGCAAACAGCCCCGGCACCCCGCGCGCCGTCACCGGATTGACCGAATACAGCGACCCCGGCACATGCACCATGCGCAGCAAACGCCCCGCACATGGCATGTGGATGCGGTGGTAGTCGCGCGGGCTCAGGTACAGCGTCGCGAACATGCCGTCGGTAAACGCTGCCGCCAGCGCCGCGTCGCCACCGAGCAGCGCTGCCACTGTGTAGCTGTGCCCTTTGGCCTGCAGGATCCGGTCGTGCTCGATCGCGCCGCACTGGCTGATCGCACCGTCCACGGGACACACCAGATCGGCGGCTGCCAGCGGCCGCGCACCCGGGCGCAGCGCGCGTGTGAAAAACGCATTGAACGTGGCATAGGCGGCCGGATCGGGCTGCGCCGCTTCGCGCATGTCCACGCCGTAGCGCTGGATGAAGCGACGGATCGCCGCCTGCGTCACCAGGCCCATCGGCCGGCGCGCCAGCGCCCCGGCCAGTTCGGTCAGCGGACGCTTGGGCAAAGCGTACTGCAGCCAGACGGCTGCGCGGTCCTGAATGGTCATCCAGCAATTATCGGCGCAGCCAGTACCCAGCCCCCCGGTAGCACCAGGATGCGGCATCGCGGCACAATGCAGCGATGGCCGAAAACTTGCTGCAAATCGACGGGTTGACCAAACGCTACAGCGGGCGCGCCGTGGTGGACGGGCTGTCGTTTTCGATCGAGGCGGGCGAATGCGTCGGGCTGCTCGGCCCCAACGGGGCGGGCAAGACGACCACGCTGCGCATGGCGCTGGGGCAGGTGGTGCCGGACGCTGGCTCGGTACGCATCTTCGGGCTGCCGATGCCGCAGCAGGCGGCCGCGATCAAGGCGCGGCTGGGTGTGGTGGCCCAGTTCGATACGCTGGACCCCGACTTCAGCTGCGCCGAGAATCTGCTGGTTTATGGACGTTACTTCGGCCTGCCGGAGACATCGTTACACGCACGCATCGCGCCGCTGCTGGAGTTTGCCGCTCTGGCGCACAAAGCCGACGCACGGCCCAGTGAGCTGTCGGGTGGGATGCGACGGCGGCTGAGCCTGGCGCGCGCATTGGTCAACGACCCCGCCTTGCTGCTGCTCGATGAGCCGACCACCGGGCTGGACCCGCAGGCGCGCCACCTGATGTGGGAGCGGCTGCAGCGCCTGTTGCAGCAGGGCAAGAGCATCCTGCTGACGACGCATTTCATGGACGAGGCCGAGCGGCTGTGCCATCGGCTGGTGATCGTCGATCAGGGGCGTTGCATCGCCGCCGGGGCGCCACGGGCGCTGATCGCGCAGCATCTGGAGCCAGAGGTGATCGAGCTGTACGGCGAGCAAGGCCAGCCAGAGGTGGTCGCGCTGCTGGACGAGGAGACGCGCGCACTGGCCGGCCGCGTCGAGACCCACGGCGAGACGACCTTTCTCTACACCCGGGACGCGCGTGCGCTGCTGGCGCGTCTGGCGGGCCGACCGCAGCTGCGCCTGTTGCATCGGCCGGCCAATCTGGAGGATCTGTTCCTGCGCCTGACCGGCCGGCAGATCCGCACCGAAGGATAACCCCATGCATGATGTGCTCAACCCCGCCTATTGGACACCGCCGCGGCCGAGCTGGCGCTTTGCGGCCCTGTGGCGGCGCAACCTGCTGGTCTGGCGCAAGCTGGCGATCCCGAGCCTGGTGGGCAATATCGCTGAGCCGCTGATCTGGCTGGTGGCGTTTGGTTACGGCATGGGCGCGCTGGTCGGCAACCTGACGCTCGCCCTGCCTGGGGGCAATGTGCAAACGGTCCCCTACCTGGTGTTCCTGGCCAGCGGCAGCGTCTGCATGAGTGCGATGAATGCCGCCACCTTCGAGGCGCTGTATTCGGCGTTCTCGCGCATGCATGTACAGCGCACCTGGGATGGCATCCTCAACGCCCCAGTGACGCTGGACGACATCGTGCTGGCCGAGATGCTGTGGGCGGCGTTCAAGGCGCTGTTTGCCTCCAGCGCGATCCTGCTGGTGATGTTGCTGCTGGGCATAGGCCACAGCCCCAAGCTCGTGCTGGCGTGGGCGGCGCTGGCGCTGACCGGCGTGACATTTGCGAGTCTTGCGCTGATCTTCAACGCGCTGGCCAAGGGCTACGACTTCTTCACCTATTACTTCACGCTGTTTCTGACACCCATGACGTTTGTCTCGGGCGTGTTCTTCCCGCGCGAGCAGCTCCCCGGCTGGGTTCGGGCGATCAGCGAGGCCCTGCCGCTGACGCACGCGGTGCAACTGGTGCGCCCGCTGTTCCTGGACCTCTGGCCAGCCGAAGCGGCGCGGCACATCGCGGTGCTGGCTGCTTATGCGTTCGTCGCATTTTGGGCAGCGCTGGCGTTGACGCGGCGGCGCTTTGCGCGGTGAATTGGAACCAGCGGCAATCTTCAGCTCACGGCCGCCGCGACATGCGCAGGCAAACCCAGCGCGTCCAACGCCTGCCGAAGATGACCGACGGTGCGCTCGATGTGCAGCAGTTTTTCTAGTCCGAACAGGCCGACCCGGAAGGTACGAAAGTCCGCCGGCTCGTCGCACATCAGCGGCACGCCGGCGGCGGTCTGCAGCCCGACGGCGGCGAACTTGCGGCCGCTGGCAAGCTCCGGATCGTCGGTGTAGCTGACCACCACACCAGGGGCTTGGAAGCCCGGTGCCGCCACGCTGCACAGTCCACGGGCTTCGAACAAATCGCGCACGCGCCGGCCAAGTTCGACCTGGGCGGCCTTCATCGCCGCAAACCCGTGCTCGCGCGTCTCCAGCATCACATCGCGCAGCCGCGCCAGCGCATCGGTCGGCATGGTGGTGTGGTAGATGTGCCCGCCTTGCTCGTAGGTCTGCATCACCTGCAGCCATTTCTTTAGGTCGCAGGCAAAGCTCGTGCTGGCGGTGCTGTCGAGGACCTGGTGCGCACGCTCCGACAGCATGACCATCGCGCAAGCCGGCGAGCCGCTCCAGCCCTTCTGCGGGGCCGAGATCAGCACATCCACACCGGTGGCGCGCATGTCCACCCACATGGCACCGGAGGCAATGCAGTCCAGCACGAACAGCCCGCCCACCGTATGCACGGCCTCGGCCACCGTGCGCAGGTAGTCATCGGGCAGCATCATGCCGGCGGCGGTCTCCAC
>CALEDU010000115.1 GCA_937949455.1 uncultured Tepidimonas sp.
CCGGTATTGCCGCTGGTGGCCTCGATCAGCGTGTCGCCAGGCCGAATTTCGCCGCGCTCCTCGGCACGGCGGATCATCGACAGCGCTGGCCGGTCTTTGACCGATCCGGCCGGGTTGTTGCCTTCCAGCTTGCCCAGCACCACATTGCCACGTACGCGGTTGTCCGGCTCGCCGATGCGCTGCAGCGCCACCAAGGGCGTCTGGCCGATGGCATCCTCGATCGTGGGATAACGGCGCGAGCGACGACGGCGAACGTCCGCAGCGCGGGCGGGGGAGCGGGGAGATTCGGGCGGCGGGGTCATGAACGGTCAGGTGTCAGATGAGTCGTGCACAGAGATCGAGGGAGAGGAAACAGGTTCACGACTGTGCCATAATTTTGTTCCTGCGCGCCGGAGTGGCGAAATTGGTAGACGCAGCAGATTCAAAATCTGCCGGTGGCGACACCGTGCCGGTTCGAGTCCGGCCTCCGGCACCACAGCGCGCAACCCATCGGCAGCCCGCATCCCTGCGGTCGTCCGACGGCTGATCAGTGGATCATGTCTGCGACGGCTCGCAAGCCATCGCAGCCCGCATGGCCTGCCAACCCTCTATGACCGTTGGATAGCGCAAACGCAGACGCAGTTCCTGCTGCAGGCGGCGGTTCGACAGGCGACGAGACTCGCTCATGAACGACAGCACCATCAGCGGCAGTTGACGCTCAGCCCCCTGGCGGGCGATGCGCGGCGGGCGCGGCAGTCTCAACACATCGGCCACCAGATCGAAATAATCGCCCATTTTCAGGTGACTGTCGTCGCACACATGGACTGTGCGCTGGGGGCGCCCCAGCCACAGTGCGCGCACACACGCCCGCGCCAAATCATCCGCGTGGATGTGGTTGGTGTAGATATCGTCCTCGGGGCGCAACACGGGCGTGCCTCGGCGCAGGCGTTCGGCCAGGCCACCCGGGCGGTCGTGCGCATAGATGCCGGGAATGCGCAACACGCTGACCCGCGCCCCGGTGCGCCGCGCCCACCCTCGCCACTGCTGCTCGGCATCCAGTCGTCGCCAAGCGCGCGGCGTCTCGGGGGCAGGCGGGCGGGACTCGTCCACCCAGGCACCGCCGCAGTCGCCGTACACCCCACTGGTCGAGCCATACACCAGCGCCGTCGGGGCGCGCCGGCGGGCCAGCACTGTCGCCAAAGCACGGGAGCGCGGGTCGCGCCGCCAGTCGCTCAGCCCCTCGCTGGGCGGTGGGGCCAGGTGCAGGACACGGTCCGCCAGCCCCGCCAACCGCTGCAGCGAGCGTGGCTGATCCAAGTCGCCCACCAGCGGGGTGATGCCGACCGCCCGCAGTGCCTGCACCCGCTCGGGACTGGAGGTCAGGGCCAGCAGCCGCACCCGCCGCCCTAGCAGGTGCGCAGCCCGCAGCCCCACGTCGCCACAACCTACGATCAGCACCCGCTGCCGCCGAAACCGCGCTGGCAGCGCTCCACCCGTTCCATTCAGCATCGATTCACATCCCGCGCGGCAAACTGGCCAAGCACACCGTGTGCACACCGCGCCGCAGCATTTGCGACAATTCTGCCTTGCCCTCGATACGGCCCCTGACCTGCCCCGCGCAAGTATGACATTTACCATCACCGTTGAACCCAGCGGCCGCATCTACACGGCCAGCGAGAACGAAACCCTACTCGCCGCCGCCATCCGGCAAGGCATCGGCCTGCCGTACGGTTGCAAAGACGGCGCTTGCGGGTCGTGCAAATGCCGCAAGCTCTCGGGCTCCGTCACGCACGGGCCGCACCAGTCCAAAGCCCTGAGCGCCGACGAAGAGGCGGACGGGCTGATCCTGACCTGCTGCGCCACCGCGCACAGCGATGTCGTGATCGAGTCGCGCCAGGTGACCGAGGCTGGTGCCTTCCCGGTCAAAAAGCTGCCCGTGCGCGTACTGCAGCTCGAACGCGCCGCCCCCGACGTCATGATCGTGCGCCTGCAACTGCCGGCCAACGACACTTTTGAGTACCACGCGGGGCAGTACATCGAGTTTTTGCTGCGCGACGGCACGCGCCGCGCCTACTCCATGGCCACGGCACCGCACGTCAAAACCGACGTGCCCATGCTGGAGCTGCACATTCGCCACATGCCGGGCGGCAAGTTCACCGACCATGTCTTCGGAGCGATGAAGGAAAAAGAGATCCTGCGCATCGAAGGGCCATATGGCAGCTTCTATCTGCGCGAAGGCTCCGACAAGCCGATCATCTTGCTCGCCTCGGGCACCGGCTTCGCGCCCATCAAGGCGATCGTGCAACACATCCAGCACAAGGGCATCACCCGCCCCGTCTGGCTTTACTGGGGCGGCCGAAGCCCCCAGGACTTATACCAGGACGCCTGGATCCGCGAGACGGCCACGAGCCTGCGCCATTTGACCTACGTCCCCGTGGTGTCGGACGCTTTGCCTGAGGATGGCTGGAGCGGCCGCACCGGCTTCGTGCACCAGGCCGTGCTGGCCGACCATCCAGACCTCTGCGGCTTCGAGGTCTATGCCTGCGGTGCCCCGGTGGTGGTGGAATCTGCCCGGCGCGACTACGCGGCCGCCGGTCTGCCTGGCGATGCATTTTACGCCGATGCCTTCACTTCGGCCGCGGATGCCGCCACTTAACAGGCCGTTGAAAAACACTCCGCAGACGCCGGTGATTCCGGTACGATGTGATGCACGGCGACGACGAGAGGGCAGATAACGAAGATGAGAGGCACACAGAACTTCCAGGGGGCGATGTTCAGCTACATCAGCCTTGAAGAGCGAGTGCCGCAGGCACACCCGCTGCGCAAGCTGCGCG
>CALEDU010000116.1 GCA_937949455.1 uncultured Tepidimonas sp.
CGTCGTCGCGCAGGGCGTACCAGCCGGGCTGGGCGCGCCGATCTACGACCGCCTGGACGCCGACATCGCGCACGCGATGATGGGCCTCAACGCCGTCAAGGGCGTGGAAATCGGCGACGGCTTTGCCAGCGTCGCGCAGCGTGGCAGCGAGCATGGTGACGGCATCACCCCGCAGGGCTTTCTATCCAACCATGCGGGTGGGGTGCTGGGGGGCATCAGCACGGGGCAAGACATCGTCGTTACGCTGGCTATCAAGCCGACCAGTTCCATCCTCGTGCCGCGGCCATCCATCGATACCGAGGGTGAGCCGACGCAGGTCATCACCAAAGGGCGACACGACCCATGTGTTGGCATTCGGGCCGTGCCGATCGTAGAAGCGCTGCTTGCGATCGTCCTGATGGATCATGCGCTGCGCCACCGCGCGCAGTGCGGGGATGTGCGCGTCACCCCCGGGCCGGTCGCGGCCGAGGCGCCGGGCGGCGTATCCCGTTCATGAGGGACGGAGCCCCCGTCGATGCCCGGCGTGGGGGCGGGTTGTGGCCCTTCGCAGCCCTCTCGGCAGGGTATTTTGCGCACATCGGCTTTTTCAATCCGTACCTGCCGCTGTGGTTGCAGGAACTGGGCTATGGCCTGTGGGCGATTGGGCTATTGACTTCGCTGCAGTCGGCAACGCGGCTGTTCGCCCCTTACTTCTGGGGGTGGCTCAGTGATCGCAGCGGCGAGCCGGTGCGCTGGCTGCGGGTGTGTGCTGGCGTGTCGCTGGTGCTGTCGCTGGCCTTATGGTGGCAGCCCATGCCCGTTTGGCTGCCGCTGGTATTGCTGCTGCTGTTCACGCACACCAGCGCCATGATGCCGCTGTCCGAGACGGCGCTGGCGCATGCCGTCAGCGCCTCGGGCGTATTCGACCCGCGCCGCTACGGCCGCGTGCGCCTGTGGGGGTCCCTGGGCTTTCTGGTGACGGTGCTGGCGGCGGGGGTCTGGTTCGAGCGCCACGGGCTGTCGAGTTTTCCCTTCTGGGCCAACGCAACGCTGGCGCTGGTGGTGTGGGCAGCGTGGGCCATGCCGCGCTGGCGCGACCCCCCGCATACCCACGGTGCCGAGAGCGGGCGCATCTGGCCGGTGTTGCGCCAGCCCGTCGTGGCATGGTTTTTTGCGTCCATGTTTTTCCATGTGCTGGCGCACGTTTTCATCTACATCTTCTTCTCGCTCTATCTGGACCGCCTGGGGTATGGCAAGGGCGTGATCGGTGCGCTGTGGGCCACCGCAGTGGTGGTGGAGATCGCCTGGTTCCTGACCCAGGGACGCTGGCTGCCGCGCCTGGCACTGGGGCAGTGGTTGGTGCTGGCATCGGCCCTGACGGTGGCGCGCATGGCGGCCACCGCCTGGGGGGCCCAATGGCTGGGGGTGCTGTTGCTGGCGCAAGCGGTGCATGCCATCGGCTTTGCTGCCCATCACACGGTGTGCATCACTCTCATCAACCGTCACTTTCCGGGACGGCTGGGTGCGCGGGGGCAGGCCTTGTATTCGCTGATCGGCTATGGCTGTTCTGGGGTCACCGCCGGGGCGCTGGGGGGATGGCTCAGCAGCCACTATGGGTTGAGCGCCGTGTTCGAGGCTGGCATGATCGCCGCGGCGGCTGCCACGGCGGCGGCAGTAGTGGTACGGCGTTTGGGGGGTGCGTAGCGGGGCTGGCGGCGCTGACGTTGTGTTGTGCGACTGTTGTGCGACGGTGGACGAGCGATCAACCGAAGGGGCGCACACCGATCAGCACACCATGTGCCCAGAACGCAAACACCGCCCACGCCCCCAGCCCCACAACCACGGTGGCCATCGTCGCTGCCAGCGATGAATTGCGGGCAGCCGGCGGGGCGGCGTCATCCGCAGTGTCGGAAGCGCTATCGCGCAAACCGGTCGGCGTGCGGTGCCGGGCTGCCCGGTAATCGAGCACCGCCCATGCCAAAAAGCCGCCAAACAGCAGCACATCGGCCAGCGTGCCGTTGGACAGCAGGTGGGCAAACGCCCACAGCTTGACGGACAGCACCATCGGGTGGCCCAGCCGCGCCTTGATCGCATTGCCCGGAACATAGGCCGCTGCGAGCAGCACGAAAGCCACCAGCGTCAACAGCGAGGCGGCGTGGCGCGTCCCCACTGGCGGGGACCACAACACGACCGGGGACTGGCGGGCCAGGCCGTACCCCCAGATGATCAACCCCAGTCCCACCACCGACACCAGGGAGTAGACCGCCTTCCACGCGCCCAGCCCGACGCGGTCGATGGTTTGATTGCGCCAGTCATCGGCCACGATGCGCACCGAGTGCACGCCCAAAAACAAAATCATGCCCAGCACCAGCCACTGCATCGCGCACCTCCGGTCGTTGCTTGTTCACAGGGACACCGCCCATCATAGCCTGCGGCGCGGGGAGGCGGCAGCATCGGCTCGGAGGAGGGCTGCCCTGGCCCCTGGAAGTGCTACGTGCCTCTCATCTTCGGTCTCGGCTGCCTCCTCGTGCCGTGGCTGACAGGGTGCTGGAACGGGCGCTTGTGGGGCGTTTTCCTATAATGCCGAGATGCGTTGCGCCACGGCCCCCACCCCACACCGCCGGCTGGCTTGGTGGGCGCTTTGGCTGGTTCTGTGGGCCAGTGTTGCGCCGGGTATTGCGCAAATTGCCCTGCGCAGTGTCGGTGCCTTGGGGCCGGGCATCGAGATTTGCACCAGCACCGGGGTCGTGCAATGGAGCGATGCTTCGTCCGATTCCGATCCAGGCCCGGCCGCTTCGTCCGCCTGCGATTGGTGTCGGCTGGATGGACATTGGGCGCTGCCATGCCTCGGATTGGGCACGGCCTCGACCCCGCTGTCCCCCATCGTTTTGGGAGACGAGCGGGACACCGGATGGCGGCCATGGGCCCCTTGGGAGCGTCCCGCCGTTCGCGGACCACCGCGTTGACCGATGCGCGCCCTCATGGGGCGCGGCCGATTTCCAGGTCATCCCGGTCATTTCATGTGAGCGGGCGGTAATTGGGCCGCCGGCTCTGGTCTCCCCGAACGATTTCCATCATGGTGAATTCCCTTTATTCTTCGTCCGTTCATTTCGGCCGCGCTCGCCGCCGTGCCGTGGCCGCCGCCGCGTTGCTGGCGATGCAAGCGCCCGCCGTTTGGGCCCAAGCACCGCGGTCGGAATCGGTGCCTGCATTGCCCGATGTCCAGGTCCGTGCCGACCGCGACAGCGTCCTGCCGGGCCCTGCACGTGTGCTGGGCGGCGCCGCCGGCGGCGGTTTTCGTGGCACGGGCTTCGATGTCAGTGAACTGTTGGCCGATGTGCCCGGCACCTACACCTACCAGGCAGGCGGCGTGTCGCGCCTGCCGGTCGTCCGCGGGCTGGCGGATGAGCGCTTGCGCCTGCAGATCGATGGCATGGATCTGTATGCAGCCTGCCCCAACCATATGAACACGCCACTGTCGTACCTGGACCCCAGCCAGGTCGAGCGCCTGGAGGTCTGGGCCGGTATTGCTCCGGTGTCGGCGGGCGGGGATGCCATCGGCGGCGTGGTGGCGGCAGAAACCCCCGCCCCTGCTTTTGCTGCGCCAGGGCAAACCGAAACGCGCGGCGACATCGGTGTAAATGCCAGCAGCAACGGCCAAGCCTGGGGCCTGCGGCTGGGGGCCGAGCACGCCACCGACAGGTGGCAGCTGAGCTACCGCTTTGCCGCTGCGCAGGCCGACAATTACCGCGCAGGCGGGGGGTTCAAGAACTATGATTTCACCGGCCGGGCGGGCCACACCCTGCCGCGCGACGAAGTCGGCTCCAGCGCTTACCGCACACGCAACCATGTGCTGGGTGCAGCGTTGCAGGATGGCGCTCACCTATGGGAGGCCAAGCTCTATGTCCAGGACATGCCCTTCCAGCTGTACCCCAACCAGCGCATGGACCTGCTGGGCAACGACAGCGCCAAGCTGAATCTGCGCTACCGGGGGCGCACCGAATGGGGCCGGCTGCAGGCGAGCCTGTGGCACGAAAAGGTCGAACATGTGATGGACTTTGGCCCCGATAAGCGGTTCTGGTACGGTATGGGTTCTGGCGGGCCCACCAGTGTCCATGGCAATCCGTGCAGCCCGATCGGTCCGAACTGCGCGGCTGGTATGCCCATGCGCACCGACAGCACCACAGCGGGGGCCAAGGTGCAAGCCGAGTGGGCATTGGAGGCCAGCGCAGCCCTGCGCACCGGTGCAGAACTGCACCGCTACCGCCTGGATGATTACTGGCCGCCGTCGGGCGCCGGCATGTGGCCTGGCACATTCTGGAATATTCGTGACGGTGAGCGCGACCGCGCCGCACTCTACGCCGAGTACCAGTGGCAGCCCGCGCCGTTGTGGACGACCCAAGCAGGCTGGCGCATCGAGCGGGTGCGCACCGACGCCGGCCCAGCGGTAGGCTACAACCCCAACGGAGGCGGCAATCAAGGGATCGATGCGGCCGCCTTCAATGCGCGCGACCGCCAACGGCGCTTCACCACCCACGACCTGGTGCTGTCCGCGCGCCACACGCCGCGGCCGACGTTCGAGCTGGAGTTCGGCCTGGCGCACAAAGAACGCGCCCCGGGCTTGTATGAGTTGTATCCGTGGTCCACTTGGCAAATGGCGGCACTGATGAACAATTTCGTCGGTGATGGCAACGGTTATGTCGGCAACCCCGACCTGCGCAAAGAGCGCGCCAATACCCTGTCGGCCAGCGCGGACTGGCACGCGCAAGACCGCTCGTGGGCCTTGCGGGTGGCGCCCCATTTGACCCATGTGCGGGACTTCATCGACGCCGAGCGTTTGCCCAAGCAAGTGGGCCATCAGCGCTTCGTGCTCCTGCGCTATGCCAATGTGTCGGCGCGGCTTTATGGGCTGGATCTGTCAGGCCACACCACCTTGGCGCGCAACGACACAGGCGAGTGGGGGGTGCGCGGACAGTTGAGCTATCTGAAGGGGCGCAACCGCAGCACCGGCGATGGGCTCTATCAAATCCTGCCGCTCCATGCCCGTCTGAGTCTGACACACCGCAGCGGTGCTTGGGACAGCGCAGTGGAGATGGTTGCCGCCCGGGCCAAGACCGATGTGTCCCAGGTGCGCAACGAGGTCCGCACCCCGGGCTTTGCCTTGCTCAACGTGCGCACGGCATACCGCTTGGGCCGTGGCAAGTTGGAGCTGGGCATCGACAACCTGTTCGACCGCCTGTACTACCTGCCCACCGGCGGGGCCTATGTGGGGCAGGGGACCACGATGACCAATCCCACCCCGCCGAATGTGCCGCAGTGGGGCACCGCTGTACCTGGGCCGGGGCGTACGCTGTGGGTGGCTTACCAACAGAAGTTCTGACCGGCATTGGGCAGGCCGCAACGTCCCGCTAGAATGGGGTTTGCTCCGGGGTGTCCATGCGGCGTGGGCTGAGATGGCGCGAGCCAAACCCGTGAACTTGATCCGGTTCATTCCGGCGTAAGGAGAGCAGTTGCGCCCAGGTGGGTGGTTGGGGTAGGAATCCTGGCCGCTCACCCCGCTGGCCCTTTTGGTTACCCTGGGCTAGTCAGGCGGGCACCCTTCGGAGCATGTTGACCCCCCATCCGAAGGAGACCGCCCCATGAACGCCCCTGCCGACCGCTTCCTGGCCACCCAGGCTCAAGTGGACCCAGCCGCCATCGAGCCACTGCCCCGATCGCGCAAGATCTATGTGCAGGGTTCGCGCCCGGACATCCGCGTGCCCATGCGCGAAATCCAGCAAAGCGACACGCCCGCCGCATTGGGTGCCGAGCCCAATCCCCCCGTCTTCGTGTACGACACCTCCGGGCCGTACACCGACCCGGCCGTGCGCATCGACATCCGCCACGGGCTGCCGGCGTTGCGCCAGCGCTGGATCGAAGCGCGTCTGGACACCGAGGTGTTGCCGGACCTGAGCAGCGCCTACGGACGCGCCCGCGCTGCCGACCCCCGGCTCGACGCACTGCGCTTCCCGGGCTTACAGCGCCAGCCGCGCCGCGCCAAGGCAGGCGCCAATGTCACGCAGATGCACTACGCCCGCTGCGGCCTCATCACACCGGAGATGGAGTTC
>CALEDU010000117.1 GCA_937949455.1 uncultured Tepidimonas sp.
GGTCCTGGCCGTCGCGCGTGGCGCGCTCGATGTGGGCCCAGCCGCGCTCCAGCCCATCCAGGGCAATGCCGTCCGCTGGCGGATTGAAGGCCGGGGCCAGGAAGGTCTCGATGCAGTGTGCGATGGCGTCCATGCCGGTGCCCGCCGTCGTGGGGACGGCGATCAGAGGGGGGACCCGGTCGGTGATGCGTGGTGAGCCACCCTCGATGGTGGCGTAGGACTTGAGCGGCCCGTCGTGTGCTACGGCGATGGCCACGCCCTTGGCGCAGTCGATGGCGCTGCCACCGCCCAGCGCGACCAGCCCGTCGCAACCCGCTGCGCGATAGACCGCCGCGGCCGCACGCACGGCCGCCTCGGTCGGATTGGACGGCGTGCCGTCATAGACGGCGTGGGGCAGAGTGGGGCCGCCGTCCCCCAGGGCCGCCACCGCGCGCTCCAGCAGACCGGCTGCGCGCACACCGGTATCGGTCACGATCAGCGGGCGGGCGATCCCCACGCGCGCGCACTCGCTGCGCAGCAGGCGCAGCGCACCGGATTCGATCTGGATGGAGGTTAGGTAGCGGATTTCGGCCACGGGTGGAGTCTCCTTCACTCAGGCGGGGCTGTTCGTCGCACCGGCCGCGGCCCACGCCTGCCCAGCGTACACTGCACAATTTTGCTGCGGACGCCCGCCCCTATGAATGCTTCGGTCGACGTCTCTTTCTTCCCGCGCCACGCCAAGCCGCTGACCCGCTACAAGCCGTACTGGGCCAAGCGCTTCGGGGTGGCCCCCTTTCTGCCCATGAGCCGCGCCGAGATGGAGGCGCTGGGCTGGGATTCGTGCGACGTCATCCTGGTCACCGGCGACGCCTATGTGGACCACCCGAGCTTTGGCATGGCCGTGATTGGCCGCGTGCTGGAAGCACAGGGCTTTCGCGTCGGCATCATCGCCCAGCCCGACTGGCACAGCGCCGAGGCTTTCAAGGCCCTGGGACGTCCCAACTTGTTCTGGGGGGTGACGGCGGGCAACATGGACTCCATGATCAACCGCTACACGGCCGATCGCAAGATCCGCTCCGACGACGCCTACACCCCGGGCGGGCAGGGCGGCCGCCGCCCGGACCGCGCCGCCATCGTCTACAGCCAGCGCTGCCGCGAGGCGTACAAGGACGTGCCCATCCTCCTGGGCGGCATCGAGGGCAGCCTGCGCCGCATCGCCCACTACGACTACTGGAGCGAGACGGTGCGCCGCTCCATCGTGCTCGACAGCAAATGCGACCTGCTGCTGTACGGCAATGCCGAGCGTGCCCTGGTGGAGGTGGCGCACCGCTTGGCCCGGCGCGAACCGATCGAATCCATCACCGACGTGCGCGGCACCGCCTTCGTGCGGCGCAGCACGCCCGAGGGCTGGTTCGAGATCGACTCCACCGAGGTGGATCAGCCCGGCCGGGTCGATGCCCATGTCAACCCGTACCTGATGGTCTCCGAACAGGCCAAGGCCCAGGGCCAGACCTGCGCGCGGCAAGATGATGTACAGCCCCCAGCCAACGCGCCCCAGGACGCGCCAGCGCAGCCACTGCATTTCGTGGCCCATCCAGCCTTGCCGCACCGGGGCCGCCCGCCGCGCGAGCGCACCGTCATTCGCCTGCCCAGCTACGAGCAGGTCAAGGCCGACCCCGTGCTCTATGCCCATGCCAACCGCGTGCTGCATCTGGAGACCAACCCCGGCAATGCCCGCGCGCTGGTGCAGGCGCACGGCAGCGGGCCGGCCGCCCGCGACGTGTGGATCAATCCACCGCCCATTCCCCTGACCACGGCCGAGATGGACTGGGTGTTCGGCCTGCCTTACGCGCGCAGCCCGCACCCCGCTTACGCCGACGAGCGTGGCCGCCACGACGGTCCCACCAAGATTCCCGCGTGGGAGATGATCCGCTTCTCGGTCAACATCATGCGCGGCTGTTTTGGTGGCTGCACCTTCTGCTCCATCACCGAGCACGAGGGTCGTATCATCCAGAGCCGCTCCGAGGACTCCATCCTCAAAGAGGTGGAGGAGATTCGCGACAAGGTCGCGGGCTTTACCGGCGTCATCTCCGACCTGGGCGGCCCCACGGCCAACATGTATCGGCTGGGCTGCAAAAGCCCCGAGATCGAGGCCGCCTGCCGCAAGCCGAGCTGCGTCTATCCGGGCATCTGCGCCAACCTCACCACTGACCACGGCCCCCTGATCCGCATCTATCGCCGTGCCCGCTCGCTGCCCGGCATCAAGAAAATCCTGATCGGCTCCGGCCTGCGCTACGACCTGGCGGTCAAAAGCCCCGAGTACGTGCGGGAGCTGGTGCAGCACCACGTGGGCGGCTACCTCAAGATCGCGCCCGAGCACACCGAGCCTGGCCCGCTGTCCAAGATGATGAAGCCGGGCATCGGCAGCTACGACCGCTTCAAGCAGTTGTTCGACAAATTCAGCGCCGAAGCGGGCAAAGAGCAGTATCTGATCCCCTATTTCATTGCGGCCCATCCGGGCACCAGCGACGAGGATATGCTCAACCTGGCGCTGTGGTTGAAGAAAAATGGCTTTCGTGCCGACCAGGTACAGACTTTCTACCCCAGTCCGATGGCCACGGCCACGGCCATGTACCACACCGGGCTCAACCCGCTCAAAGGCATTCACCGTGACGAGCGGGCCGAAGCCGTCGATGTCGTCAAGGGCGAGAAACGCCGCCGCCTGCACAAGGCGTTTTTGCGCTATCACGACCCCAACAACTGGCCGCTGCTGCGCGAGGCGCTCAAGCGTATGGGCCGCGCCGACCTCATCGGCAATGGCAAGCATCACCTCGTCCCCGCCTATCAACCCTTGACGGATGGGGGGTATCAGAGCCCACGGCGGGCCAATTCCACGCCGCCCGGGGGTCGCGCCCGGGCGGCGACTGGTCCGAGTCGCATCTCGCCGCCAGTCAAAGGTCGACTGCTCACCCAGCATACCGGCTTGCCCCCGCGGGCCACGGAGGGGAAATCCAGCGGGGCAACCGCCCCCCGCGCAGTCGGCGGCCCCGGGAGTTTGGTGCTGCGCAAGCCAATGCCTGGCACCGGGCCAACGTGACCGCCTCGATCGCTCTTCTACAGTGAAATGGTCAATCCTGGCGATGGCACGATGCGGTTGATCGGCAGCAGATGCCAGCCTGAGGGGGCGGGCCGCACAAGGTGTGGTGGCGGGTGCTGGCTGGCCGTAGTCGGGGCGCTGCTGCTGGCCGCGTGTGGCGGCCCTGGGCCGTCGGGTTCGCCGTCCGAAGTCAGCCGACGCACTGTGACCGTGGTGTCGGTGCACGATGGCGA
>CALEDU010000118.1 GCA_937949455.1 uncultured Tepidimonas sp.
TGGTGGTCTCGGCCACAGCATCGACGCTCAATCCCTTGAGTTCCGCCAGTTGCGCAGCCACATGTGGAACATACGCTGGGGTATTGGTCTTGCCGCGGTGTGGCACGGGTGCCAGATAGGGGCTATCCGTTTCGATCAGGCAGCGATCTAGCGGTACGTATCGGGCCACTTCCCGCAAGTCGGTGGCATTCTTGAATGTCAGAATCCCCGAAAACGAAATGTAAAAACCCAGATCCAGTGCCGCGCGCGCGACCGCGCGGGTTTCGGTAAAGCAGTGAAACACCCCCCGGGCCTGCGGCAGCTTTTCAGTGCCGATGTCCGCAAAGCCCCCCTCCTCCCGCAGAATGGCCAGCGTATCGTCCGAGGCGCTGCGCGTGTGGATGATCAGCGGTAAATCGGTCTGGCGAGCAGCACGGATGTGGATCCGAAAGCGCTCGCGCTGCCATGCCATGTCGTCCAGCGTTCGCTCGCCTAGCCGGTAATAATCGAGCCCCGTTTCACCGATGCCAATCACCCGCGGCAGCCGGGCGCGCGCAACCAGTTCGGCCAGGGTGGGTTCGCGCACGCCTTCGTTGTCGGGATGCACGCCAACCGTCGCCCACAGTTGCGGGGCATCATCTGCACCGTTGAGGGCCAGGCGGTGCACATCATCAAAACCCTCTAGCGTGGTGCAGATGCACAGCGCACGCAAGACTCCTGCGGCGCGCATGTCCGCCAGAATCTCGGCATATTTGCTCTGCAATTCGGGAAAGTCCAGATGGCAATGGGAGTCGGTGAACATGCCAAAAGAGAGTGGATTGGAGTTTGGTGCGCCGGCCGTCAACGGACTGGGGCGAGCGTTCGTTCAAAGCGTTTGTGTGGGTCGGTCCATAGCCAGATTGGTGCCCAGGATTTCCTCGATCCGGGCCCGAAGCGCGCGGGATTTGTCGTCCGCCGGAAAGCGCACGCCGATTCCCGGGGTGCGTGACCCCGTCGCGCCGGTGGGGGTAATCCAGGCAACCTTGCCAGCGACGGGATAGCGCTGCGGATCATCTGGCAGGGTCAGCAGCACATACACATCTTGCCCCAGGGCGTATTGGCGCGAGGATGGCACGAAGATCCCCCCCTCGGTGAACAAGGGGATGTAGGCCGCGTAAAGGGCCGCCTTCTCTTTGATCGACAGTTGTATGACCGTGGGACGCGGATGGGAGGTTGCGTCGCCGTCGGCCGGCGAGCCGGTGTTCATGGCCGCGAGTGTATCGCCGCAGAGGGCGAGCTGGCACAGCGGGCGAAAACCGCACGCGTGCGCTCGGCCCACGCCTCGGCCCACAGTCCCGCCTGCAGCGGGTGTTCGGCCGTGCGCCACGCTTGCTGCAAGGCCCGCCAGTAACTGGACAGCCGGCGTGCGACTGGACTGGGCGGCAGCGCTTCTGCGGCGAAATAGCGCGTGGGCGCCCCCGTCGCCACAGCCATGGCATCATGGCACAACAGCATCAGCACCTGCACCTGCCGCGGGATGGGCCAATCAGCGATGAGAGACCAGTCTCCTTGGACCAATTGACGGGGCAAATCGGCCCACAACCGGGCCGTCACCCCCAGTCGGGCCCAGACCAGAGCCTCTTGCGGCCGCCCGCCCGCCGCCCGCCAACAGGCGGTCCAGTCCGCTTCGGCCAGCGTGGGTCCGTCAGCCGCCGCCTGTATGAGCCACGCCAGGCCCTCTGCTTCGCCTGGCCATGCCATGGCATGCGCTTGGCAGCGGCTGCGGATCGTGGGCAACAGCAGATGCGCTGCCTCGGTCGCCAGGATGAACCGCGTGTGCCCCGGGGGCTCCTCCAGCGTCTTGAGCAGCGCATTGGCCGATTCCGCGTTCAGGCGCTCGGCAGGGTGGATCAGCACGACCTTGCCCTGCCCACGCGCATGTGTCGTCTGGGTGAACGCAACGGCTGCTCGAGTGGCTTCGACGCGGATCTGACGGCTGGGCTTGACCTCCTTGCGCTCGATACGCTCTTGCGTCGAGGCATCCAGCGGCCAGCCTAGGTCGAGGGCCTGCTGCTCGGGCATCAGCACGAACAGATCGGCGTGGGTACGCACATCGATGGCGTGGCACGAGGCACAGTCGTTGCAAGCTCCGTGGGCGCTTGGTCGTTCACACAACCAGGCACGCGCCAGCGCAAGCGCCAAATCGTACTGACCCAGCCCTGCCGGACCCGTGAGCAGGACGGCGTGGCCGCGCAGCGACACCAGATGAAGAAGCTGGCGCTGCAGCCAGACAGGCAGTATCACGACAGCCATCCCCGCTGGCGGCAAGCGGCTTCGACCTGGTGCCACACTTGGTCCCTGGGCACGTGGGCATCGATGCGCACAAAGCGCTCTGGGGCCTGGGCAGCGCGCTGGGCGTAGCCGGCCGCCACCCGCTCGAAGAAAGCGCATGACTCCGATTCAAACTTGTCTGGCGCTCGCGCTCTGGATAGCCGGCTTGCCGCGATGTCCGGCGGCACGTCGAACCACAGGGTGAGGTCGGGTTGCCGCAGCCCTCCGTCCATCGTTTGCACCCAGCCTTCAAGGGTTTGCAGGACGCCCAAGTCAAAGCCACGCCCGTGGCCTTGATAGGCGAAAGTGGCGTCGGTGAAGCGGTCGCACAGCACCACCTGCCCGGCAGCCAGTGCCGGTTCGATCACTAGACGCAAATGGTCACGCCGAGCTGCAAACATCAGCAGGGCCTCCGTCAGCGTATCCATGGGGGTGTGCAGCAGACATTCGCGCAGGGTTTCGGCCAGCGGCGTCCCCCCCGGCTCGCGGGTCACCGTCACCTCACGTCCTTGGTGGCGCAACCGTTCGGCCAAGGTCGCCAAATGCGTCGTTTTGCCGGCACCATCGATGCCTTCGAACGTGATGAATAGGCCGTGACTCATGGTCGATGTCAAGACGGTAAGGAAGCGTACACGCTGGCACGCGAGGGGCAAGTCGGACCCGGATGGTGCCATACACGCAGCTGCAAGCTGACTCCGTCTCCGACGGCGGGCTGGCGCAGCAGCGTAATCGATCGAACATCTCCCTCACTCGCAAAACCCAATTGCAGCAGCAAACGGTCCCCGCCCGCAGGGACTTCGCCTTCTTGGACCAGGGCGAGTGTGCAAGTGGGCTCCTGAGCCCAAAGCAATGCAGAGGAATGACGATACAGCACCGGATGGCGCTGTCGTCCATATGCCCCCAGCGCTCCGGCCAACTGGATCGGTTCGGCGACGATGAGCGAGTGTGCAGCGGCTGGCAACTGCGCATCGACCCACTGAGCGATCGCGCGGGCGGGCCATTGGCTCCGAGACGGCAGGTCCATCCAGGCCAGCACATACGCACGGGACAGCAACAAGACCAGGGTCGGGATGACCAACATCCATGCCATTGCGTACAAGCGACGCGCGATGGCATCACCCCGTCCCGCCCACCACGGCGCCACCAACAGTAACAAAGGCACGACCAGGGGAAGAATCCAGCGCTCCTTGATTTCGACCAATTTTCCCGTGACCACCAGCACCAACATCGCCCCACCAACCACCGCGGCGTACCCTGCGGCCAGCGTCAGCCATCGGGATGGGGTCGGGCTTTCGTGACCAGAGACTTCTGCGGCGACTTTTCCCCGCACCCCCCACCATGCCAGCCCAAGCAATGTTCCGGGTATCGATAGGGTGGTAAGCCAGCCTGCTGCCCATGCCATCAGCCCACGAGTGATGGCGTGGTCTTGCGGCTGCAGCATCTTGGCCATGATCGGATCGCGCACGACTGGCCAAACCTCCAGCACCTCCGACACATGCCAAGCGAACAAGCCGAGCGCGGGCAAGCACGCGAGCCATGCCTGTCGGATGTGGGAGATGATCAGACGCCCCCACCCCCGGATGTTGCCGGTTGACTGCCACCAAGCAGCCAATATGACGCTCGCCCAGCCCGCCAGTGCCAGCGCGGCGTTGTACTTTGACAGCAAGGCTGCGCAGGCCAGCGCGCCAAGCAGCAGCCAGCGCCAGTATGGCAGCGGTTGCTCGGGCCGCAGGATCAAGCGGACGCTGCTTGCCGCCAGCAGGCTTATGCAGGCAGTAGCGAGCAGGCTATGAGTGAGGGTGCGCGGTGCATCCCACAGCAATATCGGCACCGCCAGGATCCACATGCCTGTCGCCCGCGCAGCCCAGGCGTTTGCACCGATCTGCAGCATGAACACTGCCGCACCCACGCCGATGCTCCACAGTGCCACCGCCTTCAGCACGACCACAGACACCAGTGCGGGCAGCCCCAGCAAGGTGCGCAGGAGCCAGACCAACCATTCGAATAGGGGGGGTTGTGGCCCGTAGAGCGGGCGCAGCCACTGCTGGTGCAGTATTTGCTCGGCTTCGTCGAATTCCAAAGCCGGCGTCACGAACAAGCGCAACACCGCCCAAGCGGCATACAGCAGCGCCAGCCACACAGGAAAACGTCCGAGTGTTGCCTTCATTGGCCGAGTTGGTAACGCCGAACGGCCCGGTGGTGTTCTTCCAGGGTCCGGCTGAAGGCGCTGGAGCCGTCGCCTCGGGCGACGAAGTACAGGGCCGACGTGCGCGCCGGCTGTACGGCGGCCAGCAGCGAGTTCCAGCCGGGCATGGCAATAGGGGTGGGTGGGAGCCCTGCTCGGGTGTAAGTGTTGTAGGGGGTGTCGGCAACCAAATCCCGGCGGCGCAGATCGCCATCGAAGCCCTCTCCCAAGCCATAGATCACGGTCGGATCAGACTGGAGCCGCATGCCGATGCGCAGGCGGTTGATGAATACGGCGGCGATATGGGCGCGATCGGCCTCACGCCCGGTTTCTTTTTCGATGATGCTGGCAAGGATCAGCGCCTCATCCGGCGACCGCAGAGGCAGTCCAGAATGGCGCTGCGCCCAGGCATCGGCCAGTCGCTTCTCCATCGCGGCGGCGGCCTGTCGCAGAACGCGCGAGGCTGGCGTGCGCTTGGGGTACACATAGGTGTCCGGGAAAAATCGCCCCTCGGCATGGGCGACCTGCAGCCCCAGGTGCCGCGCCAAGGTGACGGGATCATCGCCGGCTGGCAAATCATCGATCAGATGCTCTGCTGCGCGCACTGCCTGCAGCACCTGGCGCACATTCCACCCTTCCACCAACGTCACGCGCCGCACGGCCTGTTCGCCGCGCACGAGCTTGTCCAGCAGCGTGGCGGGGGTAGTGCCTGGTGCGAGTTCGTAGCTTCCTGCTTTGAGTGCGCGCGATTGCCCCGAGAGCCGAAACCACAGAAATAGCCCCCACGCCGAAGTGTCTACCCCCGAAGCGACCAGTGCCTCGGCCACCTCGGCGGCGGACATGCCCGGCTCGATCACCACCTCTACCACCGGCTGCCTGTCAATCCGCAAGGTTAAAGGGCGGTGCAGCCAGGAGGCGACGGCGGCTGCAACGACCAAGACGGCCACTGCCGCAAGCAGAGACCAACGGAATGCCAGGGATCGCAACAAACGGGACACGGGTAATGAGTGGGCACCGATGGCAGCGGCGAGGCTGCGAGAAAATACAGCCGATGATCATAGCCGCAACGATTGTTCGCCCATGATGACTCCCTCGAACTCCACTGCCAGTCATGCCGCCCTCCCCCCCATGCACGGGGTTGCCCGCCTAGAGGACTGGGGCGTGATCAGCGCCCAGGGCGAAGAGGCGGCCGCCTTTTTACATGGCCAATTGACGCAGGATTTCGTCGTACAGCGCGATACCGAAGCCCGACTGGCGGCCTACTGCACACCCAAGGGACGCATGCTGTTTAGTGCAATCGGCGTTCGGCGTGACGGTGAGGTGCTGCTGTGCGCACCGCGTGAACGCATTGCGCCGACCATCAAGCGCCTGTCGATGTTCGTGTTAAGGGCCAAGGTGCGTCTGAGCGATGCGTCCGACCTATGGGCATTGTGGGGAGCGGCGGGCGACGCAGTGCCGAACGCCCTGCCCTGCGTCGTCTGGTCTGTGTGGCGAGAGGGTGATCGCACCTGGGTTCGATTGCCGCCAGGTGCTGGCGTGCCACGGGCAATGCTGATCCAGCCGGCCTCGGCCCCGCCGTTGGCAGGCCCCGCGCTCGCTGCGGCCCACTGGCAATGGTTGGCGGTCGTGAGCGGGGTGGCCCACATCACCGACGCCGTGGCAGAGTCCTTCGTGCCGCAGATGATCAATTACGAATCGGTGGGGGGTGTCCACTTCAAAAAAGGGTGCTACCCGGGCCAGGAGGTGGTGGCTCGCAGCCAATTCCGCGGCACGCTCAAGCGGCGCGGCGTCTTGGTCCACGCCGATGGCCCCCTGGCGGCTGGGCAAGAGGTGTTCCATGCTGCCGACCCGGAGCAGCCCGTGGGGCTGATAGCGCAGGCCGCCCCCCATCCCGTCGCGGGGTGGGATGCCATCGCGTCGCTACAGACCAGTGCAGCAGACGGGCAACCGCTGACGGCAGGTGGCCCAAATGGTGTCCCCGTGCGCCTGCAACCCCTGCCCTACGAACTGCTTCAGGATGTCTGACGCCCTGTGAGTCACAGGCGCATCTCCATCGACTGGTGGGGAATGCCGACCTCGTCATAGGGCTCACCCACGCGCCGCCAACCCAGCCGTTCGTAAAAACCGACGGCAGTGCACTGCGCGCTCAGGCGCAGGGTGTGATCACCGCGCGCGCGGGCGGCATCCAACAGGGCCTGCAGAACCCGTGTGCCAACGCCGCTGCCGCGCAGCGCACGGTGCACCGCCATACGGCCCACCTTGCCCACCCCCGGCTCGGTGGTCAACAGCCGCCCAGTCCCCACCGCCTGCCCGAGGTGGTTGTAAGCCACGGCATGCAGCGCGGCCGCATCGGCCGCATCCCACTCTTGCGATGCCGGTATGCCCTGCTCATCCACGAACACCGCTCGGCGCAGCGGGGCTGCAGCACTCTCCAGGGTATGCCACGGGCCGGTTACCACCCGTAGCACCTGCTGGCCAGCCTCGTAGCGCTGCACCAGCTCGCGCAGGGGCAGCGGCACCGGGCGCGAGGTCTGCATGGAGGGATCGGCAAATACATAGACGATTTCCGCCCCCACCAACGCGCGCTCGCCCAGAAACAGTGCACCGGTCATCGTCATCGACGAGTTGCCGATGCGCTCGCAGCGCAGCGCCACGTCCACCAGGTCGTCCATGCGGGCGCTGGCGGTAAATTCGAGGCTCGCCTTCTTGACATAGAGCTCGCCGCCCAGCTGACGCATGGCATCGGTGTAGGGCAGGCCCAGCGCCCGCCAGTACTCGGTGGTGCCAACGTCAAAATACATCAGATAGTGGGCGTTGAAGACGATGCCTTGCATATCCACCTCGGCCCAGCGTACGCGCAGGCGATGGAAGCATCGGAATTCGTGGCGTTTCATGACGGGATTTGGGACAATCGCGGGCTTTGGACGACCCAGG
>CALEDU010000119.1 GCA_937949455.1 uncultured Tepidimonas sp.
TTGCGTCCCCCCAGAAAAAACGGCACGTCGGCGCCCAGTCGCGCGCCAAGGCGGATCAGCGCATCGCGCGGCCATTCCAAGCCCCATAAGCGGTTGAGGGCCAGCAGGGTGCTGGCCGCATCGCTGGATCCACCGCCCAGGCCGGCTTGCTGTGGGATGCGCTTGTCCAGCACGATGTGGGCGCCCAGCGGGCAGCCGCTGGCCGCCTGCAAAGCGCGCGCTGCGCGCAGACACAAATCGTCCTCGGGCAGCGGGGGCGAAGCGTCGCCGGCACAGCGCAGGTCTTCGCGCGACAGGCGGCCATCGCGCCGCACTTCGAGGTGCAGTGTGTCGGCCCAATCCACCAGCCGAAAGACCGATTGCAGTTCGTGATAGCCGTCAGCACGGCGGCCGGTGACATGCAAAAACAGATTGATCTTGGCGGGAGCGGGAATGTCGAGCAGTCGTTGCATGGGTCAGGGTTGCCAGAGCAGGCGCAGGTCGGCGGCAGGCGGGGGGGCGGTGCGGCGCGCGCGCAGTCGACCTTGCGGCTGCTGTGTCAGATCCACCTCCCAGCCAGGGACGTCTTGGGCCGTGCCGCCAAGCCAGGCAAACAGCGCCGCGACCGGCAGCGGGGCGCCGGTCAGATCGGCGGTCAGGGTCTCCAGGCTGTCGTAGCGGCGGGGCGGTTCATCGCCGCGATCCAACCAAGCACCTGTGTCGTCCCAGCGGATGGTCGCCACGGTTTGCCCCAGAGGGGTGTACAGGCGCAGCGCTCCCCGCTCGGGCGCGCCCTCTAACTCGAAGGTGGCGCTCCAGCGCTGAGGTGGATCGGTTGCCAGGGTGAGCGCAAGGCGCCCGCTCCATGGTGCTGTCGTCGGGGCGGGGGGGGTGGCGCAGCCGGCGAGCAGGGTGCTGGCAGCAAGGGCGAGCACCAGCGCCCACCGCCCGCAGGGCGGCCTCACGGCTCGACACCGAGGCGCTGCAGCGTCTCGGTCAGGGTTCGGTGGCGGCGGTCGAGCTCCAGTCCCTGGCGCCAGACCGCGCGCGCCAAGTCTGGCTCGCCCAGCACCCAGAGCACCTCGCCCAGGTGGGCGGCAATCTCGGCATCCGGACGGCGTTGCATGGCATCGGTCAACAGACGCCGCGCTTCGGCCAGATTGCCCAGGCGAAACTCCACCCAACCCAGGCTGTCGATGATGTAGGCATCCTCGGGGGCGCGGCGCAAGGCTTCCTGGATCAGCGCCTTGGCTTCGGCCAGACGCTCGCCCCGGTCGGCCAGCACATAGCCCAGGGCGTTGTACGCTTGGGGGTCATCCGGTTGGCGTTGGATCAGCTCGCGCAGCAGCCGCTCCATCTCGTCCAGCCGCCCGAGTCGCTCGGCGGTCATGGCCTGTTCGTAAATCAGGTCGGTGTCTGCCGGTGCGCTGCGCAGCGCCTGGTCCAGAAGGTCGTAGGCCGTCTGCGCATGGCCGTGATCGCGCAGCAAGCGGGCTTCGGCGAGCAGCAGGCGGCGCTGGCCCTCGGCGTCCAGGGAGGGTGATGGCTGCAGCACAGCGCGGCCTTCGGCCAGCCGGCCGCGCTCTGCCAGCGCCCGTGCGTAGGCGATGCGCACGGCAGGGTCGGTGTCAGGCGTGTCCCGCGTGGCGAGCAGGTGGCGCTGGAGGAGGGACTCGGCATCGGCAGGCCAGGTGTCTAGCAGTTCCAGCGCCAGCAGTGCTGCGGGCGTGGAGCGGGGATCGGCGCGCAGGGCCTGACGTGCCGATTGCAGGGCGTCGGCGTCCTGTCCGGCTTGGTGCTGCACGCGCCCGAGCGCCGCCCAGGCCGCAGCCGCAGTGTCCGGCGCACGCAAGGAGGGATCGAGCGCGACCCGGGCGGCCGCCACGGCTTGCGTCCGGTCTGTGGCGCGGGCCAGCGCTGCGGGCACCAGCGCGATCAGGCCAGGCCGGCGCTCGGCAGGGGCGGCGCGGATCCAGTCGCGCAGCAGCGGGCCCATCTCGCGCACCTGCTGCAGGCCGATCAGCAATTGCAGCTGGGTGCGGCGCGCTTCGTCGTCGCTGGGCAGCGCGGCCGACCAGTCCCGTGCGGCGGTCAGCGCGGCCTGGGGGGCGCGGCCCTGCAAGGCGATTTCGATGGCGCGCTGAAACAGCTCCGGCTGGCGCGTGCGCTTGGCCGCATCCAGGATGAAGGAATATGCCGCACCGGGGTCGGTGCGGCGCTGCAGCTCGCCCAGCAAAAGCTGGTAGAACAGCTCGGCATCGAGCACCGAGCCCGGCGCAGGCTCAACCGCGGAGGGATCGGGTAAGGCAGGAGCCACCTGCCCCAGGGCCGCTGGGGTGTGCCACAGGCAGCCGAGCAGCCAGGGGGTGACGAGTAAAGGGCGCAGGCGCGGCATGGAGGTTCCATCACAGGGAATGCCCGATTGATCATAATGCAGCGCATTCGTTCATGCCCTGGCGCGTCGATCCCATGCCCGAGTTGCCCGAAGTCGAAGTCACCCGGCTGCGCATTGCCGACCGTTTGGTGGGCGCGCGCATTGCGGCCATGCGGGTGGGGCAGCCGCTGCGCTGGCCATTGGGGGTCGCACCGCAGGCGCTGGTGGGGCGCCAGGTGCAGGGGGTTCGGCGGCGGGGCAAGTATCTGCTGGTCGATCTGGACGAGGGCTTGTTGCTGGTGCATCTGGGCATGTCGGGTAGCCTGACGTTGGGCGAGGGATTGCCACCGCCGGGGTGCCACGATCATTGGGATCTGCACACCGATCGCGGCACGCTGCGGCTGCACGATCCGCGCCGCTTTGGTGCCGTGGTCTATGCGCGGGCAGAGGATGATGCGGTGGCGCAGCGGCTGCTGGGTGGCCTGGGGGTGGAGCCGCTGCAGCCCGCGTTCGACCCGATCCGCTTTCACGCTGCGCTGCGCGGCCGGCGCGCCCCGATCAAAACCGTGCTGTTGGCGGGCGATATCGTGGTCGGGGTCGGCAACATTTATGCGAGCGAGGCGCTGTTTCTGGCGGGCATTCGGCCCTCGACGC
>CALEDU010000120.1 GCA_937949455.1 uncultured Tepidimonas sp.
GCGGTGACGAAGTCGCTGCCGTCGCTCGGTCCATGCCCAAAAATGCCGTCGGCCCCACTGGCATAGTAGCCGCCCTGCGGGTGGTACAGCGCCAGCGCCATGAAGCGATCGAACGGCAGCCAGCCCCCCTCCTCGCGCAACACGGCACGCACAAACGGCAAAGCGGGAGCGCTCACCTGGGCCATCGGGTTGGAATCGGTCGCCATCGCGGCATGGACAAGCAGGCTCATGGCATGATTGTGCGCCCGATTTTCGCCCTGCCCTTACCGTCATGTCATCCAATCCGAACCCCACCCCCGAGCGCGCCGTGCTGGTCACCGGCGCGGCGCGCCGCCTTGGCCGCGCCATCGCCCTGGCGCTGGCGCAGGCCGGCTGGCACGTGGCAGTGCACTATCGCGGCTCGGCCGCAGAGGCAGCCGACACCGTGTCGGCCTGCCGCCAATTCGGGGTGGAGGCCGAGGCGTTTGCCGCCGACCTCGACGACGAGCAGGCTTGCCGCGATTTGATGCCCGCGGTAGCGCTGCGCTTCCCCAGGCTGTGTGCGCTGGTCAATTCGGCCTCGCGCTTCGAGTACGACGATGCCCTGACGGTCAGTGAGGCCAGCCTGCGCGCGCACTGGGTCCCCAATACGGCTGCCCCGGTGCTGCTGGCACAGCAGCTGCACCGCCATTGGATGCAGCGTGTGCAGGCCTGCGCCGACGAGGCCTCACGTGAGCCATTGCGGGCGGCAGCCTGCGTGGTCAACTTGCTGGACCAGAAGCTTTGGAATCCCAACCCGGATTTTTTTAGCTACACCTTGTCGAAAGCTGCGCTGCGCAGCGCCACCGAGCTGCTGGCCCTGGCGCTGGCACCGTGGGTGCGCGTGGTTGGCGTGGCGCCAGGGCTGACGCTGACCAGCTCCATGCTGGATGAGGCCAGCTTCGAGCGACTCCACCGCCTCGCGCCGCTCGGGCGCGCCTCCTCCCCCGAGGACGTGGCAGCAACCGTGCGCTTTGCGCTGGAGAACCGTTCGCTGACGGGCACGCACCTGCTGGTGGACGGCGGCCAGCATCTGTGGCGTTTCGAGCGCGACTTCTCATGCATGGGCTGAACCGATGGCCACGCCCCCGCCCTCTGCCGCCCAACACAAGATCGGGCGCCAAATCCTGGCGCTCACGGGCCTGCGCTTCCACGCCAACCTGGGTATCCTGGCGCATGAGCGCGAGCGCTCGCAGCCAATCCAGGTGGATGCCGAGCTCAACCAAGGTTGGCAGCCGCTGCAACCCCACGGCGACGATATCCGCCAGGTGCTGGACTATCGCAAGGTGCGCCAGATCATCATCGATGAGTGCACCGCCGAGCATGTCAATCTGCTGGAGACGCTGATCGGCAAACTGGCCCATCGGCTGATGCAGCTGCCGGGTGTGATCGGGGTGCGCGTGCGCATCGCCAAGCTGGAGATCTTTGACGACTGCGAGGTGGCAATTCGCATGGAATGTGGACACTGGTGAGCGCGTGCCCCCTGTTTGCGGGACAATCGCGAATGCATTGGCCCACACCTACTCGCACCATGGACGTCGCGTTCGAGAACCGCAAACTGGAAAAGCGCCTGTGCCGCCTGGTCGGCCAAGCCATCGACGACTATCGCATGATCGAGGACGGCGACCGCGTCATGGTCTGCCTCTCGGGCGGCAAGGACAGCTACTCGCTGCTGGACATCCTGATGCGGCTGCAGCGGCGCGCGCCGGCGCGTTTCGAGCTGATCGCCGTCAACCTGGACCAAAAGCAACCCGGCTTTCCGGCCGACGTGCTGCCCAACTACCTCAAGGGTCTGGGCATCCCGTTTCACATCGAGACGCAGGACACCTACTCCATCGTCAAGCAAGTCGTCCCCGAAGGCAAGACGATGTGCAGCCTGTGCAGCCGGCTGCGCCGCGGCATCCTCTACCGCGTCGCGCGCGAGCTGGGTGCCACCAAGATCGCGCTGGGCCACCACCGCGACGACATCCTGCAGACGCTGCTGCTCAACATGTTCTTTGGCGCCAAGCTCAAGGGCATGCCGCCCAAGCTGGTCAGCGACGACGGGGAGCATGTCGTCATCCGCCCGCTGGCCTATGTGCCCGAGAAGGACCTGATCCGTTGGGCACAGGTGCGCCAGTTCCCCATCATCCCCTGCAGCCTGTGCGGCAGCCAGGACCATCTGCAACGCCAACAGGTCGGCGACCTGCTGCGCGAGTGGGACCGGCGCTTTCCTGGCCGTGTGGCCAATATGCTCAAGGCGCTGCAAAACGTGGTCCCCAGCCACCTGATGGACCGCGGGCTGTACGACTTTGCCGGTGTGCGCGCCACTGGCCGGCCGCCGGCCGACGGTGACCTCGCCTTCGATGCGGAGGAACTGCCGATGCCGGGGCCCGTTGCCACCGCGCCGGACGAGGACGATGCCCCGCCCGCCGCCCCAGCCCCCGAACGCCGGGTATTCGCCCTGACGCTGGAGGACTGATGTGACACGCGCCAGGCGGCTGGGATGGACAGGGATGCTCCTGGTGGTTGCCGCTCTGTCGGGCGGCTGCGCCATGCCGCTGCGGTTGGAGCACACCGTGCACAGCCAAGCGGCCTGGTCCCCGGCCGCCCGCCCCGCCCCCGGGGACCGTTACCGGTTCGAGCGCCTGCCGTCGCAGCGCAGCGGTGACGCTGCACGCGAACAAGATGCGCTGGAGTCGCTGGCTGAGTCGGTACTGGTCCGCAAAGGGCTGCAGCGCAGCGAAGAGACGTCCGGGGCGACAGTCAGCGCGGTGCCGTGGGGCGTGCAGCTCGTCGCACACGCGATCAAGTATCCGTATGCGCCATGGGATGCGCCCGAGCCACGCCCCGGCTGGATGCCGTACGGTCAGATCGTGCTGGGCCGTGGGGTCGTCACATCGCTGGGCCTGCAGTGGCAGGTGCGCCCGCCGTACTATGTGCGCGAGCTGGCGCTGACCGTGCGCGACCGCCGCAGCGGCGAGGTGGTGTACGAAACCCGCGCCACGCAGGACGGTCCTTGGGCCGATGCACCGACACTGTGGCGTGCGCTGCTGGAAGCGGCGCTGGAGGGCTTTCCCGACCCGCCCTCCGGCCCGCGCCGCGTGGTCATCGAAGCGCCCCGGCCCTGATCCGCCCCAGGGCCGGCGTCCGGCGACGGATCAGGCCGACGCGGCCGCCTTGGCCAGCACCTGGCGCAGGGTATCGGCCAGCTCCTTGGCCGCGAATTTGGCGACATAGCCGTCGGCACCCGCGCGCTGCACATGCTGCTCATTGGCGTCGCCGGTCAAGGACGAGTGAATGAGGACCGGCACCGCACGCAACGCCGGGTCGCCCTTGATGCTGCGCGTCAGGGTAAAGCCATCCATTTCGGGCATTTCCAGATCGCTGAGCACCACCGCCACGCGGTCGGTGACCGGAACACCCTTGGCCCGACAGTCGGCAGCCAAATCCTGCAGGGTGGACCAAGCCTCCTGCCCGTTCTTGGTCATGATGTAGGGGAGGTTGAGCGCCTTGAGCTCTTGCTCGATCATGGTGCGGGCGACGAAGGAATCGTCCGCCGCCAGCACCACCGCCCCTGGCTTGAGGCGTGGCCCGGTACCGACGTCCTCTTTTTTGATTTCGAGGGCCTCGCTGGGCATGACGCGCTGCAGGATGGACTCCACGTCCAGCACCTGCACCAGTTTGACACCCCCTTGCCCGTCGTCGAGCCGCGCGATGCTCGTGACCAGCCCGCGCGCCACCGACGCCGTGTGGTCTGCAGGCAAGATCTTGCCCCAATCCAGCCGCACGATGTCCTCCACCGATTCGGCCGCAAAGGCTTGGGTGGAGCGGGCAAACTCCGTCACCAGCATCAGGTTGAGCCCGGTCTCGGGCGTACAACCGATGACTGCCGGCAGATCGATCACGGGGATGACCTGACCGCGCAGATTGACCATGCCCAGCACATGCTGGGGCGCGCCAGCCATGGCCGTCAGCGTCGGCATGGCAACGATCTCGCGTACCTTGAAGACATTGATGCCGAATAGCTCTGCGCCCCCCCCGGGTGCCTTGCCGAGCCGAAACAGCAGCATCTCGAATTTGTTGGAGCCGGTCAGATTGGTCCGCTCATCGACTTCTTTCTGGAATGCGATACTGCTCATGGAGATGCCTCTACGGGTTGGGGCTGGGGAGTCGCCTCGATCATGCTTGATCGAGGCGGTTACCATTCTAGGCAGTTCCATCGGCCCTGAGCAAGGCACCCCACATGCATGTCACCCGTATCCTAGCTATCCGTCACGGCGAGACCGCCTGGAACCGCGACGCGCGTATTCAGGGCCAGATCGACATCCCGCTCAACGAGACCGGCCACTGGCAGGCGCAGCGCGTCGCCGCAGCGCTGCGGCACGAGCCATTGGCAGCCATCTACAGCAGCGACCTGAGCCGCGCGCACGCCACCGCCGAGCCGCTGGCACAGGCCCTGGGGTTGGCCGTGCAAACGCACCCGGGGCTGCGTGAGCGCTGTTTTGGCGTTTTCCAGGGCCGCACCTGGGCCGAACTGGAACAGGAACATCCAGACGTCGTGCGGGCCTGGAAAGCGCGCGAGCCGGACTTTGCCCCGCCAGGTGGCGAGTCGCTGCTGGCGCTGCGC
>CALEDU010000121.1 GCA_937949455.1 uncultured Tepidimonas sp.
CGTTGGCCCGGCGCAGCTCGCGCACCTCGCGCTCGAGCTCCTTGACGCGCTGCTGCTCGGCCGTCGTCGGGCCTTCGCGCAGGCCCTGGTCACGCTCGGCCTGGCGCACCCAGCGGCGCAGCGTCTCGGCGGTGCAGCCGATCTTGCCCGCTATGGACTCGATGGCCGCCCACTGCGACGGGTACTGGTCCTTGGCCTCGAACACCATGCGCACCGCGCGCTCGACGGCCTGCGGGGAAAACTTCGGGGACGTTCTCATGATGGCTCCATCTTCTCAAACGAGGGAGCCTCCTCAATTCCCGGGGCGGTTCAATGTGACGGCGGTGATGGTTGAGACAGTTGCCCCTTGTTGTTTATCCCGCCGGAAACACAGATGTACCCCGTCGAGTCGGTCGTTACGCGGCGTCAGGCCCCTGCATCCACGCCGGGATGTCACGCTGTCCGTGCAACACACGCCAGACGTCGACGTGGTCTGACCGCTCGACGTAGAAGACCAGATAGGGATAGCGCGTCAGCGGCCAGCAGCGAAGGCCCGGCAGGTTCAACTCGTGGGCGTAGCGCGGCGAGCCCGTGGCTGGGTGTCGGCCGATGTGGCGGTACGCGCGCTCCAGGGCGTCGATGAAGCCGAGCGCGGCGGTCTCGCCGCCTTCAGCCAGGTAGTGGACGATCGCGTCCTCGACGTCCCGGTGGGCCTGCTCGCGCGGGACGACGGGCTTGTCCTTCACGACTGGCGACGAGTCTTGCCTGCCACTTTGGCGGCGCCGCGTACCCGATCGCGCAAGCCCTCGAAGTAGGTCTCGGTCACCGGTTCCGTGGGAGCCGACGATGCGCCCGCCAGCAGTAGGTTGCGAAGCTGCAGCCGGTCCTGATCGCGGCGGATCAATTCGCGCACGTACTCGCTGCTGGAGCCGTAGCCGCGCTGACTGACCTGTTCGTCCACAAAAGACTTGAGGGTATCGGGCAGGGAGATGTTCATTGTGCTCATGGCGCAAGCCTAGGCTGTTTGGCAAAATTTAGCAATATCCTCATACCGCCCAACCAAGGAACATCCATGCCCGCCGCGAACGATTGCCTGCGCCGCTGGGATTGGGTCAACCGTATCCGCATCCAGGACGCGATTGCCTTGTGGTGCGGGGTGGAACCGGCCGAGCTGGCCCGTCTCGAGGTCGAGATCCACTGCGTGAGCGCCAAGCGGGCGGCGCCGGTGGCGGCCTTGCGCGACGGGCGGCTGGAGTACGAAGACCTGGACCTTGTCACGGCGCGCGGACAGGTGTTCAAAGCAAAGGCGCGCCGGTCGATGAACTGATCGAGAAGGACCGCCTCGTCATCGACAAGGCCAGCCTGCGCCGCTGGTTCGAGCAGCTGCCCTTCGAGGACCATCCCGCCTTTCTATTCGAGGAGGAGCGCCAGCCGGTCCTGCCCGATGGCAGCAATCTGGAGGGGATGAACAGCCACAAGACCGTTGCGATCATGGCGCACCTGCTGGCTGGCGCTGGCTGTCGCCAAGCTTACTCCCGTGGTCTGATCCATGGCACGCCAGCGACTGGCCTGCGCTTTGTCCTGACAGGCTGGAACAGCACTTCAGGCGGCTGGTTTGCCTTCGTCGGTTAGGAAGCTGTCGCGGAAGGTGAAATACAGCGACGTGAAAAACGCCGCACTCAGCAGCGACGCGGCGGGAAATACCAGCACCTGCATCGCCGCAGTCCCGCCTAGCGCCGATGCCAGCAACACCAGCACGAGCGACACCCCGAGGAATACCCCTGACCAGCCGAGCATGAACACCAGCAGCGCCCCCTTATTGGCCCAGCAGGCCACCAGGCTGAAAAACAAGCTTTTGACCGGATGGATGCCGTGCCAGTGGACCAGGGCCGGCGCATGCCAGAACAGCAGACCCAACGGAATGTACAGGACCGTCTGCCACGCCAGGTTGCGCAGCACGGCCGGATCGGTCAGTGTGGCCTCGGCCCCTCCTTCGAGGGCCGTGCCGGCGGGTGCTCCGGACAGCCACGCGGCCAGCGTCATCACCCCCACAGACCCCAAGGCATACAACCCGCCGAGCAGCAGCATGGCCCGCACGCGCTCGCGGCTGGCGCGAAAAGCGCTCGCCAGCACAGCAGGCATCGGGAAGCGGTCGCTGTCGGCCTCTTTGGTCGCAGCCATCAGGCCCAGCGTGGCCGCCGGCAGCAGCGCCAGGGCCAGGGGTGCGCCCAGCACTGGCACCATGGCGAGCACACTCACCCCCATGATGAACATGAAAAACAGCCCGGCCATGGCCAGGGGTTGGCGCAAAAACGTGCGCAGACCCAGCTGGACCCAGAGCAGGCCAGTGCGGGCAGGAACGCGGTGCAGCTTCATTGCGGCGTGTGTAGGTTAACACTCGGCCAGGCGGGCGCGCAGCACCCGCTCGAAATGGGTGGGATCGTGTGGCTTGAGCACGGTTGCCTGCCGGGGCAGGTACCAGTCCCAAAGGCGCGAAATCCAAAACCGCAGCGCACCGGCACGGCGCATCGCGGGCAGCAGCTCGCGCTCGGCGGCGGTCAGTGGGCGGACCGACTGATAGGCGTCGAGCAGAGCTTGCGTGCGCACAGGGTCCGATGCGCCATCGGCCAGGTGGATGCACCAGTCGTTCAGGCACACCGCAATGTCGAACAGCCAGGTGTCGCAGCCTGCGAAGTAAAAATCGAACAGACCGCTGAGGCGTCCGTCCTCGAACATGACGTTGTCGCGAAACAGATCGGCGTGGATGGGGCCCCGCGGCAAACCCTGGTACGCAGGGGTGGCAGCGATGTGGTTTTGATAGGCCAGCTCGGCCGTCAGCAGCGCCGTTTGTTCTGGGGCCAGGTGAGGCAGGATCACCGGTGCAGTTTCGTTCCACCATGCGAGCCCGCGAAGATTGGGCTGTTCACGATCATAATCTCGTCCCGCCAGGTGCATGTGTGCCAGCATCGCCCCGAGCTGGCGGCAGTGCTCGGAGCCAGGAGCCAGCTCGTGGTGGCCGCGCAGCCGGTTGACCACGGCAGC
>CALEDU010000122.1 GCA_937949455.1 uncultured Tepidimonas sp.
GCAGCGAAAGCGGTGCGGATACACTTCGCCAACGGGTTGCAGGCGGCAGTGTGACCAGCGGGGCATGCGGACCCCGCATCACACATTGCCGGTCGTGGATGCGCGCAGCGCCACTCGGGCGAGCTCGGCCACTTCGTGCGGTGACCGATGTTTGAGCCGATGGTCGCTCCAGACTTGGCGCCAGCGGCGCGCACCGGGCTGGCCGTGGCGCATTCCCAGCATGTGGCGCGCCATGGCATACCAGCCACCGGGCAGCGCAGGCCCCTCGCGAGCCATGTACTCCACCATGCACGCCTCAACCGTGTCGCGGTCGCGCGCGGCGTGGGGCGCACCAAAGTATGTCGTATCCCATGACGCTAGCCACCAGGGGTTGTGGTAGGCCTCCCGCCCCACCATTACCCCGTCGACCTGAGTCAAATGCTCGGCCACTTGTGCATCGGTGGTGATACCGCCGTTGATGACGACCGTCAACTGTGGAAAGTCCCGCTTGAGGCGATGCACCACGCCATAGCGCAGCGGCGGCACAGTGCGGTTTTCGGCGGGGCTGAGGCCATCCAGCCAGGCGTTGCGCGCATGCACGATGAATACCGCGCATCCGGCCTCGGCCACGGTGCCGACAAAGTCGCGTACAAAGCCGTAGTCTTCCACTCGGTCGATGCCGATGCGGTGCTTGACCGTCACCGGCACGCGCACGGCGTCGCACATCGCGCGCACGCAGTCCGCCACCAGCCGCGGGTGCTCCATCAAGCAGGCACCGAAGGCCCCGCGCTGCACGCGCGGGCTGGGGCAGCCGCAATTGAGGTTGATCTCGTCGTAGCCCCAGACCTCGCCCATACGCGCCGCTACCGCCAGCTCGCGCGGGACATGGCCGCCCAGCTGCAGCGCCACCGGGTGCTCTTCCGCCCCGAAGCGCAGATGGCGCGCGACATCGCCGTGTAGCAAGGTGCCTGTGGTGACCATCTCGGTGTACAGACGCGCTCGACGGGTGAGCTGGCGATGAAACCAACGGCAGTGGCGATCGGTCCACTCCATCATGGGCGCCACGCTCAGGCGCCAAGGATTTTGTCCGAGGTAAGGCTGCGATTCACTCATGGGGCCGCGATTATCCCCGACACCCTGCAAAGGCCCGCCAAAGTGGGCACTTTGCGACGGCCGGTCGTGCCAATCAGCCCATGTGCAGGCCGCCGTTGCACGAAAAATCGGCACCGGTGGTATAGCCTGCGTCGTCGCTGGCCAACCAGGCGACGATGGAGGCGATCTCGCGCGGCTCGCCCAGGCGCTTGACGGGGATGGTGGCAATGATTTTTTCTAGCACGTCGGGGCGGATGGCCTTGACCATATCGGTGGCGATGTAACCCGGGCTGACGGTATTGACGGTCACCCCCTTGGAAGCCAGTTCCTGCGCCAAGGCCATGGTAAAGCCGTGCATACCGGCCTTGGCAGCCGAGTAGTTGGTTTGGCCGGCCTGGCCCTTCTCGCCGTTGACCGAAGAGATTTGGATGATGCGCCCCCAACCGCGCTCGATCATGTCGGGCACCACCTGCTTGGTGACGTTGAACATGGAGGTCAGGTTGGTGTTGATGACGACATCCCAGTCTTCCTTGGTCATCTTGACGAACAGGCGGTCGCGCGTGATGCCGGCGTTGTTGACCAGCACGTCGATCGGTCCGTGCTCGGCCTTGGCCTTGGCGAAGGCCTGCACGACGCTGTCCCAGTCACCTACGTTGCCCACGCTGGCATAGAAGGTGTAGCCCAGCGCCTTTTGCTCGTCCAGCCACTTCTGGTAGTCGCGCGTCGGGCCGCAACCCGCAATGACTTTGAAGCCGGCTCTCGAGAGGGCCTGACAAATGGCGGTGCCGATGCCACCCATGCCGCCGGTGACGTACGCGACGCGTTGTTGGCTCATGAAACTGCTCCTCTGTGTGTTGAACGGGGGGTGTGACAAAACCCTGAAGGGGGACAAAGATCAGCGCTCGACGCAGAGCGAAACGCCCATGCCGCCGCCAATGCACAACGCAGCCAGTCCTTTGTGGGCGTCGCGGCGCTGCATCTCGTGCAACAGCGTGACCAGGATGCGGCAGCCCGAGGCGCCGATGGGGTGGCCCAGCGCGATGGCGCCACCATTGACGTTGACCTTGGCCGGATCGGCACCCAGCACCTGGTTGACCGCGCAGGCCTGGGCCGCGAAGGCTTCGTTGAGTTCGAACAGATCGACGTCGGCCACCGACCAGCCAGCGCGCGCCAGTGCCTTTTGGGATGCCGGCACTGGGCCCATGCCCATCGTGGCCGGGTCCAGCCCGCTGGTGCCGAAACTGGCGATGCGCGCCAGCGGCTTGAGGCCCAGTTGGGCAGCCTTGCTCGCCTTCATGACCATCACGGCGGCGGCACCGTCGTTGATGCCGCTGGCGTTGCCGGCGGTGACACTGCCGGCCTTGTCGAAAGCGGGCTTGAGGCCCGCCAAGGCCTCGGCGCTGGTCTTGCGGTTGAGGTACTCGTCGGTGTCGAAGACGAGCGGGTCGCCCTTGCGTTGCGGAATCGTCACCGGCACGATCTCGTCCCTGAACTTGCCGGCGTCCTGCGCGGCGGCCGCGCGGCGCTGGCTTTCCAGCGCGAGGGCGTCCTGCATCTCGCGTGTGATGCCGTGCGCCTTGGCGACGTTTTCGGCGGTGATGCCCATGTGGTATTGGTTATAGACGTCCCACAGGCCATCGACGATCATCGAGTCGATCATCTTCCAGTCGCCCATGCGTTGGCCCTCACGGCTGCCCAGCAACACATGCGGGGCCAGGGACATGTTCTCTTGTCCGCCCGCGATGACGATTTCGCTGTCGCCCCAGGCCACCGCCTGCGCTGCCAGCATCACGGCCTTCAGGCCCGAGCCGCACACGGCGTTGATGGTCAGGGCGGGGGTTTCTTTGGGTACGCCGGCCTTCATGGCGGCCTGGCGTGCGGGATTCTGGCCGCACCCAGCGGCCAGAACCTGTCCCATGATGACCTCACCGATCTGCTCGGCCGGCACGCCGGTGCGCGCCAGCAGGGCACGGATGACGGTGGCCCCCAGATCCGTTGCGGGGGTCTTGGCGAGTGTGCCACCAAACTTGCCAATGGCCGTGCGCGCGGCACCAACGATGACGATGTCTTCCATGGGATTCATCCTTTTTCTGCAGAGGTTACGGGGGGGATGGGTGTGGCGAGGAGCGTGGCCAGGGCCTCGTCGGCCTTGACCCGCACATAGCGGCCTGGTGCCGGCTCGATCGGGCGGTAGCGGCGGTTGCCGCGACTGCGCGGGGCCAGGATCTGGCGGCCGCCGTGCGCCGCCAGCCACGGCGTCCAGTCGGTCCACCAACTGCCCTTGTGCTCGGTGGCGGCGGCGATCCAGTCGTCCACCGATTCGGGGAAGTGCCCCTCGGGGCCGGTCCAGAAGCTGCGCTTGCCCTTTGCCGCAGGGTTGATGACGCCGGCGATGTGACCCGAGGCGCCCATGACGAAACGCATCGGCCCACCGAGATGGCGCGTGGTGGCATAGGCGCCGCCGATCGGCACGATGTGGTCCTCGCGCGAGCCGTAGACGTAGGCCGGGATATCGATCGCGCCGAGGTCCACCGGCGCACCGCAGACGGTCAGCTTGCCGGGCTGGCACAGTTCGTTTTGGAGATAGGTGTGGCGCAGGTACGATGCGTACCATTTGCCTGGGAGGTTGGTGCTGTCGCTGTTCCAATACAGCAGATCAAACGGCGGCGGTGTCTCGCCCTTGAGGTAGTTGCCGACCACATAGTTCCAGACCAGGTCGTTCGGGCGCAAGAAGCTGAACGTGGTGGCCAGATCCCGCCCAGGCAGCAAACCGCCGTGCGCGTACTGCAGCTCGCGCAGCGCGACGAAGGCCTCATCGATGAAGACATCCAGCACGCCGGTATCGGTGAAGTCCAGCAGCGTGGTCAGGAAGGTGGCGCTTTCGACCTTGCGGTCACCGCGCGCCGCCAGCACCGCCAGCGCCGTGCCGAGCATGGTGCCGCCGACGCAAAAGCCCAGCGCGTTGATGGTGTCGGCTTTGCCGATTTCACGCACCACGTCGATGGCGCGGATGACGGCATGCTCGATGTAGTCGTCCCAGGTGGCCTGCGCCAGCGTGGCGTCCGGGTTGCGCCAGCTGATGACGAAGGTGCGGTGGCCTTGCTCGACCGCGTAGCGCAGGAAGGAGTTGTCCGGCTGCAGGTCCAGGATGTAGTACTTGTTGATGCACGGCGGCACGACGAGGAAGGGCCGCTCGTACACGCGCGCGGTCAGCGGCTTGTACTCGATCAGCTGAAAGTATTCGTTTTCGAACACCACCTGCCCCTCGGTGGTGGCGACATTGCGCCCGACTTCAAAGGCATTGTGGTCCGTCATGGAAACGAACCCTTGCTTCATATCATGGAGCAGGTTTTGTACGCCTTTGGCAATGCTCTCGCCCTGGGTGTCCAGGGCTTTTTGTTGGGCCTCGGCGTTGAAGGCCAAGAAGTTGCTCGGGGCGCTGGCATCGATCCACTGCTGCACCGCAAAACGGATGCGCGCCTTGGTTTTGGGGTCGGCCTGCACGGCCTCGGCCATGCGCATGAGCGTGCGGGCGTTGAGCAGATACAACGCCGCACTGTAGGACGCCACGGGATTGCGCGCCCAGGCATCGTCCGCGAAGCGCCGGTCCTCCCGCGGGGGCTGCACATGCAGACCCTGCTGCCACAGCTCCCCAGCCTCGCGCACGTAATCGCGCTGAATGTCGGCCAAGGCAATGGGGTCCAACGGCACCGCCGCACCCCCCAGCCGGCGCAGCAGGTCTGACAGGCCCGCGATCTGGCCCCAGTCCGGCCCGGCAGCGCCAGCTGCGGTCGCCAGGGCAGGTTGCCCAGCCCCTTGCAGGGCCGCCTGCACCGCTTGCGTCCATTGCTGAAAGGCCTGCTGCGACCATTCGGCCCAGGAAGGCTGGCCATCGGTGCGGGATTGCGTCATACGCGTGTCTCCTGTCGGGTTTTGGTCTTCATCGTAACGCCCCTGGCCGTCATTTGAATGACAATTAAAGTCAAGTCATGTCCGGGCTTACCCGGGTGGTGCTGCGCTGCGTGCCAGATGATGGAAGTGTCGCAGGAGCGCCTTCCATGACGCTGACACGGGCGAGGTTTGCCCCGCTTGGCCCCCGCCCAGGTTCCGCCCCCACTTTTTCGAGACCCGCGCTGATGTACCTCGTCCTTCTCGCATGGGGTTATGTGGTTGTGATGATGGCGATCGCCGAGGCCCTGAGTCCACAGGGTACCGTCTTGGGTGCCTTTTTCACCCTGCTGCTGTATGGGGTGGGCCCGATGGGGTTGGCCATCTACCTGATGGGCACGCCGTTGCGGCGCAAAGCGCGCCGCCGGCAGGCAGCCCTGCCCGGGAGTTCAGACGCGCCAGATGGCCGCACCCAGCCGCCCGCTGCTGCCCAGGAGACGCGCGTCCCGCCGGTGCGAGAAGAACCGTGAAGGATCGCTGAACGTACACCAGTGGGGGGTGCTGTCGTTGCCCGTGACCTGGCCGAAGCCAAGCCGCGCCAGGCGGCGTCGCGCCAGCCCTGGCAAGTCGGCCAGCCACCGGCCGG
>CALEDU010000123.1 GCA_937949455.1 uncultured Tepidimonas sp.
CGCCTTGGGGCGCACATAGGGTTCGACCACCTGGTCGATGGCGATGGCCGACATGACGCGCGCCTTGGTGCCGCTGCGCTCCAGCGCGTCGCCGATGGCCAGCGCATTCATGACCGTGGCCAGCATGCCCATGTAATCGGCCGTGGCGCGGTCCATGCCCACCGCCCCGCCGGCCACACCGCGGAACAGGTTGCCGCCGCCGATCACGATGGCCACCTGCACGCCCAGGTGGCTGACCTCGGTGACTTCGGCCACGATACGCTCGATCGTGCCGCGATGGATACCGAACGCCTCGTCGCCCATCAGGGCTTCACCGGAGAGCTTGAGGAGAATGCGCTGCAAAACGGGCATGGCGGGTCTCGCTGTCTGGAATGAATTGTACGGGGGGCGGGTTGCGCCGAGGCGGGCTGCAAAAACGGCCGACCCCTGGGCAGGAGCCGGCCGTCCGAAAGGGGGGAGCGCCGGTCAGGCCTTTTGCGCGGCGGCGACCTGGGCCGCCACCTCGGCCGCAAAGTCGTCCTGCTTCTTCTCGATGCCCTCGCCCACCACGTAGAGCGTAAAGCCCTTGACGGTGGTGTTGGCACCCTTGAGGTACTGGGCAACGGTTTGCTTGCCGTCGGCGGCCTTGACGAACACCTGATCCAGCAGCGAGACCTCCTTGAGGTACTTCTGAACGGCGCCTTCGACCATCTTGGCAATGATGTCGGCGGGCTTGCCGGATTCGGCAGCCTTTTGCTCGGCGATCGAGCGCTCTTTGGCCACCAGATCGGCCGGCACGTCGGCCGACGAGGTCGCCACCGGCTTCATCGCCGCAATGTGCATGGCCACATCCTTGGCCGCCACGGCGTCGCCGTCGAACTCGACCATCACACCGATGCGCACGCCGTGCAGATAGGCGGCCAGTTGACCACCGCCCGAGTAGCGCTTGAAGCGGCGGATCGTCATGTTCTCGCCGATCTTGCCGATCAGCCCCTTGCGCACATCCTCGACGGTCGGGCCAAAGCCTTCCATCGACAACGGCAGGGTGGATAGCGCCTCCACATCGGCCGGATCGTTCTCGGCCACCAGCTTGGCCAAGGCAGCGCAAAAGCCGGCGAACAGCTCGTTCTTGGAGACGAAATCAGTCTCGCAGTTGACCTCGATGAGCGCACCGGTGTTGCCGGCGATGTGCGAAGCGACCACACCCTCGGCAGTGATGCGGCTGGCGGCCTTGCCGGCTTTGTTGCCCAGCTTGACGCGCAGAATCTCCTCGGCCTTCTCCATGTTGCCGTCGGCCTCGGTCAGGGCCTTCTTGCATTCCATCATGGGGGCGTCGGTTTTGGCGCGGAGCTCCGCGACCATACTAGCGGTAATAGCTGCCATCGTATTGCTCCTGTGGGCGGCATGCGCCGCCCGAATGTAATCTCAGGGATGTGTCCGTACGGTGACAAAAAAGGGGCGCGCAGCCCCTTCTGCCACAGCGAGACTGGGGCTCAAGCTTCCTGAACCTCGACAAACTCGTCAGCGCCGGCGCGCGTAGCCTGCATGACCTGGTTCACCGCGGCGTTGCGGCCCTCGAGCACGGCATCGGCAATGCCGCGGGCATAAATGGCAACGGCCTTGGCAGAGTCGTCGTTGCCCGGGATCACATAATCGATGCCCTCCGGCGAGTGGTTGGTATCCACCACACCGATGACGGGGATGCCCAGCTTCTTGGCCTCGGCCACAGCGATTTTGTGATAACCGACGTCGATCACGAAGATCGCATCCGGCAGCGCTGCCATGTCTTGGATGCCGCCAATGTCTTTTTCGAGTTTTTCCAGCTCGCGGTTGAACAGCAGCTGTTCTTTTTTGGACATGCTGTCCAGCCCCGCTTCTTTTTGGGCCTGCATGTCTTTGAGGCGCTTGATGGAGCTCTTGACCGTCTTGAAGTTGGTCAGCATGCCCCCCAGCCAGCGCTGCTCGACATAAGGCATGCCGGCACGACGCGCCTCGGCCGCAACCAGGTCGCGCGACTGGCGTTTGGTGCCCACCATCAGCACGGTGCCACCGTTGGCGGTGAGCTGGCGCACGAACTTGCGGGCCTCTTCGAACAGCGGAACCGTCTTTTCGAGGTTGATGATGTGAATCTTGTTGCGATGGCCGAAAATGAAAGGGGCCATCTTGGGGTTCCAGAAGCGTGTCTGGTGACCAAAGTGGACACCGGCTTCCAGCATTTCGCGCATGGAAATGGACATGGTTGTCTTTCGTTCCTGAGGTTGGGTCTGAAGCCGGCCCGGATCGGCTGACGGGATGGACCGCCATGACCGACACCCGGAGGGGCCGTCTCGCGATTGGTTTTGCATGCACCCGTCATGGGGTGGCTTGATTTGCAAAACCCAAGGATTATAGCCTGGCGGCAGGGATGCCCCCCTGCGTTTTTGGCCCCACCCCTAGCCCCTATACTCCGCTCGTATGCAGCGCATCGTACCGAGCGGCGACGGCACCCCAAGCGCGGGGCTGGGCTCATGCGGCCGCTGGCCGTTGTACGGCAGTGCTGCATCGCGTCTCATCGAGCGGGAGGCGGCGGTGGGCCTGCCCCCGCACACGCTGATGCAACGCGCCGGCCAGGCGGTGGCACGGCTGGCGCGTGCATGGCGCCCTCATGCACGTCGCGTGCTGGTGTTGACGGGGGGCGGCAACAACGGCGGGGATGGGTGGCTCGCCGCGGCTCTGCTGCAGCGCCATCTGAGCGGCATCCCTGGTGCCGGCGTGCGGGTCTGGCCGCTGGCCCCCGGCGCCCGGATGCCGGACGATGCCCGCTGGGCCTGGGCCGAGGCGCACGCTGCCGGGGTCGATGTGATCGAGTCCCCCACCCCACCGGCGGCGTCGGCGGATCTGATCATCGACGCGGTCTTTGGCCTGGGGCTGTCACGCCCCGTGGACGGCCCAGCGCAGGATGTTCTGCGCTGGTTGCACGGCTGCCCGGTACCCACCCTGTGTGTGGACCTGCCCAGCGGACTGGATGGCGATACC
>CALEDU010000124.1 GCA_937949455.1 uncultured Tepidimonas sp.
GAGCGCACCAGGCTTTCGATGCGCTCGGCCGCGTGGTTGAAGCTGGCCGCCAAGGCCGCCACCTCGTCGCGGCCGTCCACCGCCACGCGGTGGCTGAGTTGACCGTCCCCGAATGTCTCCACACCGCGGCGCAGCGCCTCCAGGCGGCGCGTCAGCCGACGCACCACGGGGAACGCACCCGCGGCGATGGCAATGAACAGCACCACCAGCGCGGCCGCCAGACCCCCACCGCCCAGCCACCACGGCGGCTTCTGGGACACTCCCGGGCCATGCAGGTGAGCCAGAGGGCCCACGGCGGGCGGCCGTCCCTCAGGCCGGGGGGCACGCAGCACCCACAGTGTCCGCCCGTCGGCCAGCACGAGACGAATGCCCCGCCCGTCGTAACCGGCCCAACGCTCGAAAGCAGCGCTGGCGGCCAACGGTCGCCCATCCGCGTCGTCCAGCGCCAATGGCAGGCGCAGGCGTTGCGACCAGTCCTCCAATGCGGCCGCCTGCTCGGCGGGCGGAGCTGAGGGGGGCGGTAGCACCTCGTGCGCCAGCTCGGCCCAGCCAGCCAGGCGCTCACTCCAGACTAAGCGGTCCAGCGCGCGCACCTGGTCCAGGTTGCGCTGGAACAACCAACCCGACAGCAGGGCAAACAGCAGCAGCACCGCCACCACCGTTAGGTAGATGCGCAGGAAGAGCGTCTTCACGGGGCAGGGTCCCCGTCGCCCGCCGGCTGACGCGCCAGCAGGTAGCCCGCCCCGCGCACGGTCAAGATGCGGCGGGGCTGCTTGGGATCGTCCTCGATCGCCGCCCGGATGCGCGAGATGTGCACATCGATCGAGCGGTCAAAGGCCTCCTGCGGATGGCCTTTGAGGGCGTCCATGATCTGATCGCGCGACAGCACCCGCCCCGCGTGCCGCGCCAGCACCGCCAACAATTGAAACTGGTAAGACGTCAGTTCGCAAATCCGTCCGTCCAGTCGCGCAGCACGCGCCCCCAGGTCGATCTCCAGACGGCCAAACCGCAACACCTCGGCTGCATCAGAGGTCTGCTGCGCCGCGTTGGCGCGGCGCAGCAAGGCCCGCAGGCGCGCCAGCAACTCCCGCGGTTCGAACGGTTTGGGCAGGTAATCGTCTGCTCCCAATTCCAATCCGACGATGCGATCGGTCGGCTCGCCGCGCGCGGTCAGCATCAGGATGGGCAGGTGGCGCGTGTCGGGCCGGGCGCGCAGATCGCGGCACAGGTCCAGTCCATCGCCATCGGGCAGCATCAGATCCAGCACCAGCGCATCGGGCAGCGGCCGCCCGAGCACCAGATGCTGTCGGGCTGAACTCAGGGCACCCGCCATCTCCACCTGCCAGCCCGCCTGCCGTAAATAGTCTCCGACCATCGCGGTCAGCCGCAGGTCGTCATCAACGAGCAGAATGCGGACCGCGGCCATACAGACCCGTGGAGTCGTGCGGGGTCAACCGTTTTCGCCGCCACGCGGGGCCCACTGACCCCCGTGTCGATGGGCCCCGCGGCGGTCCATGCCTTGGGCAAGCCGTTGGCGCTGTTCGGGCGTCAGCACCCGGGCCGCCTCCAGCATCGCCTGTTGCGCTCGCGCGCTCAGGCGCTCGTGTACTGCTTGCGAGCGCTGACTAAGCGCCTGGATTGCTGCCTCGTCCAATGCGGGCTGGGCCCACAGGCGCTGGCGCTCTTCATGCAACGCGCGGGCCTCATCGCGCAGAGGCCGCAAATCCTGGGCGGCGGCTTGCGCGATACGGCGCATGTCCTCGCGCTGCGAGGGTTGGAGTTGCAACCGCTGGGCCATGCGATCCAGCCAGAGCTCCAGACGCGCGGGATCGTTGGCCAACGGTCCAGCCAGGACCGGGCCCGCCGCCATGCCGCCACACACAGGCCCGTATTCGGCTCGTGTGCCATGGGCCCAAGCCAACGGAGTGGCTGCCGTGGAAACCGCCCATACCGCGCCCAGCAGCAGCGAACGCCAGGGTGCAGAGAAAGCAACCGTCGTGGACATCGGAAACTCCTTTCTTAACGAAGGGAACGGCGGATTGCCGTCCTCGGTGCCCATGGTTACAACCCCGCGTGAAGGGTATTTGATCCGTATGTAAAGAAATGTCAACCCACGCCGGCGCTGCCGTCAGTACTGCCGCTTGGGCAGTTCCACGGTCAGGCCGTCCAGCTCGGGGGTCAGGTGGATTTGGCAACTCAGGCGGCTGTTGGCGCGTCGCTCGTCTGCCGTGTAGTCCAGCATGGTGTCTTCGTCCGCGGAGACGGGCGGCAGCCGCTCCAGCCACGGCTCGGTGACGAAGACGTGGCAGGTCGCGCAGGTCAAGCTGCCGCCACAGTCGGCGGCAATGCCATCGATGCCCGCATCCACCGCGGCCTTCATCAGGCTGCGGCCGTCGGGCGGCACCTCGACCTCGCGGTCTTGCACGGGCCCGTGCGGGCCGGGGGTGACGAAGCGCACGGTGATCATGGGGTATCCCCGCCGGTTCAGTTGAGGGCCATGCTGAGCTTGCGCCGGTAGCGCGAGACGAGCTCGGCCTGCGGATCTTGGGCCGCCGCGGCATGCCCGGCAATTTCCAGACCGGCGGCAGACTTGGGCGTGAGAGCTCCCGCGTCGTGTGGCGGCGGTGCCAGCAACTCCAACAGCGCCACATAGGTCTTGCGCGGCACCTCGTCGCCCCACTTTTTGTCGCGCATGATGATCTCGGCCAACTCGTCCATCGCCGCGGTCCATTCACCGCGCGCGATGAGCACGCGCGCTTTGGCCAGGCGCGTCTCGAAGTCGCGCCGGTTGGCAGCGATCAACTCGTCGAACTTCTCCAGTGGCCACTGGCCGCGCGGATCATGCGCGGCAAACTCCAGCGCATCAATCCAGTGCCGCAGTGCCTCGAAGCGCAGCGGCAGCGGCAGCTTGCCCAGGGCTGGTGCCAGCGCCGCAGAAGCCTCCTCCAGCCGGCCGTCTTCCACCAGCAGACGCACCAGGTCGTAGCGGGCGTCGTCGTTGTCGGGGTCGTGCGCCAGCGCCTCGCGCAGGCGCTGCAACGCCGCCTCGGTGTCGCCGCTGGCGGCAGCCTGCAGCGCCTCCTGCACGTCGGCTTGCGCCTCCAGCTGCTCCGGTGTGGGCAGGCTGCGGTCCAGGAAAGCCTTGATCTGTCCCTCGGGCAGCGCCCCCATGAAGCCGTCCACCGGCTGGCCACCGATGAACAGAATGCAGGTCGGGATGCTGCGGATCTGGAAATAGCTGGCGAGCTGCTGCTCTTCCTCGGTGTTGACCTTGGCCAGCTTGAAACGGCCCGCATAGGCCTGCTCCACCTTCTCCAGAATGGGGCCGAGAACTTTGCAGGGGCCACACCACGGTGCCCAGAAATCCACCAGCACCGGTGTGGTCAGCGAGGCTTCGAGCACCTCGGTCTGGAAATTGGCAAGCGTGACGTTGATCATGTCGGCTGCATCCGATTCTCTAGAATGATGGGATTTTCCCCCGGGGTCGCCATGTCCAGCAGCAACGTCCAGGTCGGTGTCGTCATGGGGTCCAGCAGCGACTGGGACACCATGCAGCACGCGGCTGCCATTTTCCAACAGTTCGGTGTCGCGTTTGAAGCCCGGGTCGTCTCGGCCCATCGCATGCCAGATGACATGTTCGCCTATGCTGAGGCAGCCGAGGGCCGCGGTCTGCAGGCCATCGTCGCCGGTGCCGGTGGCGCGGCCCATCTTCCCGGCATGCTGGCGGCCAAGACCACCGTACCGGTGCTGGGCGTACCGGTGCCGAGTCGCCATTTGCAAGGGGTCGATTCGCTGCACTCCATCGTACAAATGCCCAAAGGCATCCCTGTGGCCACCTTTGCCATCGGTGCCGCCGGTGCGGCCAACGCCGCTTTGTTTGCGGTGGCGATGCTGGCCCGCCACGACACGGCGCTGCACGATCGGCTGCATGCCTTCCGCGCCGAGCAGACGGCCATGGCGCGGGCCATGACCCTACCCGTGGAACCAGGCGTGGGAGGCCGCGCATGAGTGCCACCCCCATCCTGCCCGGCCCCGTGGCGGGCGGCAGCCGGCTGGCCACCCTGGGCGTGATGGGCGGCGGCCAACTCGGCCGCATGTTCGTGCACGCGGCGCAGGCCCTGGGTTACCAGACCGCCGTGCTGGATCCGGACACGGCCAGTCCAGCCGGCCGTGTCAGCGACTATCACATCGTCACCGCTTACGACGATGAACAAGGCCTGGCACAACTGATGCAGCGCTGCGAGGCCGTCACCACCGAATTCGAAAATGTGCCAGCTGGCGCCTTGGCGACCCTGGCCGCACAGCGGCCGGTGGCACCGGGGCCCCAGGCTGTTGCCGTGGCGCAAGATCGCATCGCCGAGAAAGCGCACTTTGCCGTCTGCGCCCGTGCGGGCGGTGTGGGCCCAGCGCCACATGTCGCCATCGTGTCGCCAGCCGATCTGGCCACTGTGCCCGACGGCTTGCTGCCCGGCATCCTGAAAACCGCCCGTTTGGGCTACGACGGCAAAGGCCAAGTGCGCGTGGCCGACCGCACCGCACTGGCTGCTGCCTGGGCACAACTGGGCGGCGTGCCGTGCGTGCTGGAGCAAGGTCTGGTGCT
>CALEDU010000125.1 GCA_937949455.1 uncultured Tepidimonas sp.
ATTTCCAGGCGGCTTATCACGAGGTGGCTGGCACCCGGCCCCTGCAGCCCTTTCCGCTAGTACAGTTGCGCCAAATTGCCCAAGCCTTACCGGAGCGCACCCCTGCCCAGACGCGCTTCAAGGCCCTGTTCAACAAAGCCGTTTCGCGCCACAGTTGGGAGGATTTGGAAAAGCTGCTGGCGCAGCACTCGGGTGCCTTGCCCCCACCGGCCGCCGTGGAGGCCGCGCCACCGCCCGCTACCCACCCGGCCGTAGCCCCCTTGCCCGGCCCCACTGTACAGGCCGAGGCGGTGCCGATCGCTCCCGAAATCGCCGAACAGACCGCGCGCGTCATCGATATCGCGCTGCCGCTGGTGGCCGCCGACGACGCCCGCCTGCACGACATGGGCGAAGAGCTGGTGCGCTATCTGCGGCTGGAGCAGCACCACGCGCCCACATTGCGCCGCATGCTCGCCGACTACGCCTACCGACTCTCGTTTGGCGTGGAGGAACAGCAGGGTGTGCGGCAGTCGCTGCTAGACCTGCTGCGGCTGGTGTTCGAGCACATCGACGCCATCAGCCCCGACAACCCCTGGCTGCGCCAGCAAATGCAGGCGCTGGTGCAAGCCGCCGAGCCGCCGCTGTCGCAGCGCCGGCTGGAGGATCTACAGGCACGCCTGAAGGATGTCATTGCCAAGCAGGCCGAGGCGCGCGAGCAGACCGTGCGTGCGCAAGACCTGATGCGCCAGACCCTGACCACGTTTCTGGAGCGGCTGGCGCAGACCGCGGCCAGCACCGGTCAGTACCACGCCAAGTTCGAAGCCTGCGCGCAGGCGCTGGAGCGTGCCGAGAGCCTGGCGGAGATGGCCCCGCTGGTGCAGGAGGCCATCCAAACCGCGCGCGCCTTTGCCACCGACACGCAGCGCTTGTCCGACGAGCTGACCGAACTGCGCGACCGCGCCGACCGCGCCGAGGCCGAGGTGCAGCGGCTGCGCACCGAGCTGGATCAGATGGCCGAGCTGGTCACACACGACCTGCTGACCGGCGTGCTCAACCGCAAGGGGCTGGCCAGCGCCATCGACCGCGAGACGCGCCGCGCCGAGCGCACGGGCACGCGCGTGTGCATCGCGTTGTTGGACGTGGACGACTTCAAGCGCCTCAACGACACGCTGGGCCACCTGGCTGGCGACGCCGCGCTCAAGCATTTGGCCGATGTGGCGCGCCGCAGCTTGCGCCCGCAGGACACCATTGGGCGCTACGGCGGCGAGGAATTCATCATCGTGCTGCCTGACACCGAGCCAGAGGAGGCCTGCGGCGTGGTCCAGCGGCTGCAGCGCGACCTGAGCACCCACCTGTTCTTGCAAGGTGAACAAAAGGTGCTCATCACCTTCAGCGCCGGTGTGACCGAGCTGCAGCATGACGAGCCAGTGGATGCCGCCATCGCCCGCGCCGACGCTGCAATGTATCGTGCCAAACGCGCCGGAAAAAACCGGGTGATGCAGGGCTGAGGAGCTGGGATGGGGATGCGTCGCCGCGCCTGGTTGCGTGAGGGTGCCGGGCTTGCTGCTGTCGCCGCGCTCGCGCCGTGGCTGCCGGCTTGCGGCACCCAAGCGCCGCTGACCGTGGCCTATCACCCCTGGCCTGGCTACGCCCCTTTGCACCTGGCCCAACACATGGGCTGGTGGGAAGACGTCCCGCTGCGCGCGCTGCCGACGGGGTCAGCCACGGACTCGCGCGCGGCCTTGGCCGATGGGCGCGCCCACGCCGCCGCGCTCACCTTGGACGAAACCTTGCAAGCCATCGCCAGCGGCACCGCTTTGCGCATCGTTGCCGTTTTCAACCAGTCATTCGGGGCCGACGTCGTGCTGGCCCGGCCGGGCTTCGAGACGCCAGCGCGCTGGCGCGGCGCGCGCCTGGGCCATGAAGCGGGTGCAGTCGGTAAATTGATGGCCGACAGCTGGCTGCGGCAGCACGGGCTCACACCCTCGCAGGTACAAATGGTGCACTTGGCTTACGACCAGCATGAGCAGGCCTGGCACCGGGGTGAGGTGGACTTGCTGGTCACCTGCGAGCCCGTGGCCTCGCGCTTGCTGCAGCGGGGGGCCTTGCGGCTGTTCGACAGCAGCCAGCTGCCGCCGGATCGACCTATTTTGGATGTCTTGGCCATACGCCGCGACACCGTGCGCCGGCATGCCCCAGTTGTCCGGTTGCTGGTGGAGCAAGTCATGGCGGCGCAACATCACCTGTATGCCCAGCCCATCGACGCTGCTTACCGGCTGGCCCGCTGGCTGGACCAGCCTCACCAACGGGTGTTGACGGCTTTTCGCGGCCTGCAGTTGAGCGGCTGGGCGGAAAACCGCCGCTGGCTCATTGGCGATCCCCCGCCCTTGCGGAATGCGGCCCAGTCGCTGCAACATGTGCGGCAGGCCGCCGCCCTGCCGGCCCCAGCCCAATTGCCCACCGATCTGATCGCACAAGAGTTTTTGCCGGCACAGGAGCCGCTGTGAGACCGCGCCCCCACCACCCACGCTCAACGCCCCTGTGGCCAGGGTGGCGCCGCTTTGGGCTGGCGCTGGTGCTGTGGGGTGCGGCCGGCTGGCTGACCGTCGCATCTGCTGCCGGGGACCCACAGGCGCCCATGGCAGAGATGCGCCTTGGCATTTTGATATATCGCCCGAGCGAGGTCGAACAGCAAGACTGGACGCCCATCATCGCCGCCCTGCAACGCCAGTTGGCCCATGTGCGCGTGCTGCCGCAGTGGCTAACCTACCCCGATCTGGATGCCGCTGTGCGCGCACGGCGGCTGGATGCGCTCGTCACCCAACCTGGGCACTACATCGCCCTGCGTCAATCCGAAGGCCTTGGCACGGCGCTGGCCACCGTGGTGCGGCGCCGGCACGGGATCGAGACCGCTGGCTTTGGCGGCACCGTCTTGGTCCCGGCCAACAGCCCGCTGCAGCGCTGGCAGGATCTGCGCGGGCGGCGCGTGGCCATCCCGCACGAGGAATCGCTGGGGGGCTGGTATCTGCAGCGCTACGAGCTGCTGCGCCGCGGCATCCCGCTCGATGCCATCGACTGGATCCGCATCGGCGCACCGCAAGACAACGTGGTGCAGGCGCTGCTGGACGGCCAGGCCGAGGCGGCTTTCGTGCGTGACGGCGTATGGGAGGCCATGCTGGCCTCGGGCCGCGTGGCGGCCGACCAGCTGCGCGTGCTGCAGCGGCAAGACCTGCCAGGCTATCCCGTCGCCGTCAGCACCCCGCTGATCCCGGAGTGGCCTGTGGCCATGCTGCCCCATGTGGATGAAGACATGCGCCGCCTGCTCACCTTGGCGCTGCTGCACGTCCGCGACGATCCAGCCCTGGCCAGCGGCCCCATCGCCGGCTTTGCACCGCCGCAGGGCTACGCGGCGGTAGAAAATCTGCTGCGCGCCCTACGCGTGCGCCCGTTTGGCCTGCCACGGCTGACCTGGCGCGAAACGCTGCGGATGAACGCCTGGCCGCTGGCGCTGGCCACAGGCGGCGTGCTGACGCTGCTGCTCATGACGCTGGTGCTGCTGACCCAAAAGCGGCGGCTGCGCCAAGCGCTGCGTGAAAACACCGCCTTGCTCGATGAGCTGAGCATCCTGGCCAAGACCTTCGACAGCAACCAAGGCGTGCTGATCACCGATGCGCAAGGGCGCATCCTGCGGGCCAATCGCGCATTCGAGACGATCACGGGCTACCCTGCAGCCGAGGCCATCGATCACACCCCGGGCGAGCTGTTGCGCTCGGGGCGCCACGACGCGGCGTTTTACCGCGCCATGTGGCAGGCCTTGGTCGAACACGGCCACTGGGAAGGCGAGATCTACAACCGCCGCAAGGACGGCAGCATCTACCCCGAATGGCTCAGCATCAGCGCGGTGCGCGAAGCCAGCGGCCTGGCGCGCTTTTATGTGGCGATTTTTTCCGACATCACCTGGCGCAAGCAGGCCGAGGCACAGATCGAACACCTGGCCTTCTTCGACCCGCTGACGGGCCTGGCCAACCGGCGCTTGCTGCTGGACCGGATGCAGTACGCCCTCC
>CALEDU010000126.1 GCA_937949455.1 uncultured Tepidimonas sp.
GGCCCGCACCTGGGCGTCCTCGCTCAGGCCATAGGGGGTGATCGGGCGCTGGATGGCCGGCAGCAGCGCCCGCACTTGCGGATCGTCGATGCAGAGCACGGCCGCACCGTAGAACGGCATGCGGTGCAAAAAGTCCACGAAAGCCTGCTGCAGCCGGCCAAAGTCGTGACCATAGGTGTCCATGTGGTCGGCATCGATGTTGGTCACGACCGCCATCACGGGCAGCAGGTTCAGGAAAGAAGCGTCGGACTCGTCCGCCTCGACGACGATGTATTCGCCCTGCCCCAGCCGCGCGTGCGCCCCGGCGCTGTTGAGCCGCCCGCCGATGACGAAGGTCGGATCCAGCCCTGCGGCGGCCAGGACACTGGCCACCAAGCTGGTGGTGGTGGTCTTGCCGTGGGTGCCAGCGATGGCGATGCCCTTTTTCATGCGCATCAACTCGGCCAGCATGACGGCGCGCGGCACCACTGGCAGCATACGCGCTTTGGCAGCCTGTACCTCAGGGTTATCGGGCTTGACGGCAGTGGAGACGACCACACAATCGGCACCGGCGATGTGCGATGCATCATGGCCGAGCAGCACGCGTGCACCGAGCTGGCGCAAACGCTCTGTAGCGGTGTTGTCGGCCAGATCGGAGCCGGTAACGGTATAGCCCAGGGTGAGCAGCACCTCGGCGATACCGCTCATGCCGGCACCACCGATGCCAACGAAGTGGATATGACGAATCGCGTGCTTCATGATGGGATACGGGTGCTCGGGCGGGCCAGCGCAGTGCAGGCGCGCACCATGGCATCGACCGCCTCGGTCTTGCGCTGGGCATGGGCGCGCTCGGCTCGCTGACACAGGTCGGTTCGGGTCAGGCTGCGCAGCCAGTCGGCCAGCCACTCGGGGGTCAGCTCGGCCTGCGGGCGCAGCCAAGCGGCGCCTTGGTCGACCAGAAAGCGCGCATTGGTGGTCTGGTGGTCGTCCACCGCGTGCGGGAACGGCACGAACAGCGCCGCCGCCCCGACCGCGGCGATTTCGGTGACGGTACTGGCACCGGCGCGGGCGATGATCACATCGGCCTCGGCAAAAGCCGTGGCGGTGTCGTCGATGAAGGCGACGCACTCCGCCTCGACCCCGGCCTGGGCATAGGCCGCACGCAGCGCCTGCAAGTGGCGCTCACCGCTTTGATGCCGCACCAGCGGCCGCTGCCCAGAGGGCAGGCGGGCCAGCGCCTGCGGCACGGTCTCATTGAGGGCTTGTGCACCCAAACTGCCGCCCACCACCAGCAGGCGCAACGGCCCTTGACGCGCTGCAAAGCGCTGCGCTGGCGCGGGTTGACGCAAAAAGTCGGGGCGCAAGGGGTTACCAATCCACTCGCCGCGCGGCAGCACCTTCGGAAAGGCGCAAAACACCCGATCCGCCACCTGCGCCAGCACACGATTGGCCAGCCCTGCGACGGAATTCTGTTCATGCAGCACCAGCGGCCGGCCCGCCAATACCGCCATCAGCCCGCCGGGGAAGGTGATGTACCCGCCCAGACCCACCACCACGTCTGGCCGCACGCGGCGCACCACACGCCAAGCCTGCCAGAACGCGCGCAACAGGCGCAGCGGCAACAGGGCCAGCGTCAGCAGTCCTTTGCCACGCACGCCGCCAAAGGCCACCGGCTCGAACGCAAAGCCCCGCGGCGGCACCCATCGGGCCTCCATGCCACCCGGGGCCCCCAGCCAGTGCACGCGCCAGCCCTCGGCGCGCAGGGCCTCGGCCAGCGCCAGCCCGGGGAAGATGTGTCCCCCGGTACCGCCGGCCATCACGAGCGCGCAGGGCTGCGTCATGCGCGACCTCCGTGCATCAAGGCTTTGTTCTCCCAATCCACCCGCAACACGAATGCAACCGCGATCAGGTTCATCAAAATCGCCGACCCGCCGTAGCTCATGAACGGCAGCGTCAACCCCTTGGTCGGCAACGCCCCCAGGTTGACGCCGATGTTGATGAAGGCCTGAAAGCCGATCCACAGCCCCACGCCCTGCACCGCCAGCCCGGCGAACACCTGGTCCAGTGCGATGGCTTGACGGCCGATCTGCATCATGCGGCGCGTCAACCACATGAAGAGGACAATGAGCGACAGCACGCCCACGAAGCCGAACTCCTCGCCGATGACGGCGAGCAAAAAGTCGGTGTGTGCCTCCGGCAGCCAGTGCAGCTTCTCGACGCTGGCACCCAGCCCGACGCCGAACCATTCGCCGCGGCCCAACGCGATGAGCGCATGCGTGAGCTGGTAGCCCTTGCCCAGGGCGTGCTGCTCGCTCCACGGGTCCAGGTAGGCGAAGATGCGCTCGCGCCGCCACTCGTTGGTCAGCACCACCATGGCAAACGCCGCCACCACCACCAGCGCGATCAAAAAGAACATGCGGGCGTTGACGCCCCCCAGGAACAGAATGCCCATGGCGATCACGGCAATCACCATGAAGGCGCCCATGTCCGGCTCGGCCAGCAGCAGCACACCGACCAGCCCGACCGCCACGGCCATGGGCCAGACGGCGCGGAAGAAGCGCTCCTTGACCTCCATGCGCCGCACCATGTAACTGGCGGCATAGAGCAGCACGGCAAACTTGGCCAGCTCGGACGGCTGGAAGTTCATCACCCCGAGCGGAATCCAGCGCCGCGCCCCGTTGACCCCCTTGCCAATGAAGGGCACGAGCACGATGACGAGCAGTGCGATCGCCACCAGAAAGAGCGGGTTGGCCAGCGTCTGCCAACGGCTCGTCGGGACCTGGAACGCGATCACACCGGCCACCGCACCGATGCCGATCGCCAGCGCATGACGCAGCACGAAGTGGTACGGGCTGTAACTGGCAAAGCGGGGGTTGTCCGGCAATGCGATAGAGGCCGAGTACACCATCACCAGCCCCCACGACAGCAGCGCCACCACCACCCACAGCAGCGGCTGGTCGATGCCACTGGCGCTGGCCGCCGGCGCAGGCGATCGGGTCCAGTCCCGGCGCATCAGCCGCACCGGGATCTCGCCGCCCGCGGCGCCTGCCACCCGCGGGCCCGAGCGGCCTTGCGGCAACAGCGCGGCCACGGCGGCCAGCCAACGGTTGCAGCGCTCGCGTGCGTTCATGCGGGCGTGCCCTCCTCGTGCTGCAGCGCGCGCACGGTCTCGACGAAGACTTGGGCGCGGTGCGCATAGTCGCGAAACATGTCCAGGCTGGCGCAGGCGGGCGACAGCAGCACCGCATCCCCGGCCTGTGCCTGCGCTGCGCACCAGCGCACCGCTGCCGGCAGGTCCACGAAGCGCGCGCGCGGCACACCGGTGCTGGCCAGCACAGCCTCGATCGCCGCGGCGTCGCGGCCGATCAGCGCCACCGCGCGCGCGTGGCGGGCGACGGCGGCCGCCAGCGGGCGAAAATCCTGCCCCTTGCCGTCCCCTCCCAGGATCACCAGCAGGCGGCGCTGCGCCCCCAGGCCCTCGATGGCCGCCAGCGTCGCGCCCACGTTGGTGCCTTTGCTGTCGTCGATGTATTCCACGTCGCCGACGATGGCCACCGACTCCACCCGGTGCGGCTCGCCGCGGTAGTCGCGCAGCGCATGCAGCAGCGGTGCCAGCGGCACGCCTGCTGCCGTCGCCAGCGCCAGGGCGGCCAGGGCATTGGTGGCGTTGTGGCGTCCCTGGATGCGCAGCGCCTCGGCCGGCATCAGGCGCTGGATGTGCAGCGCGGCATCGGCGGCGCGCGGACGGCGCGATCCGGCCTCGTCGTCCGGCAAAGCCCGCACCAGCCAGGTGATGCCGTTGACGGTCTCCAGCCCCCAATCCCCAGGACGCGTGGGCACGCCGGTGCCAAAGCTGGTCCAGGCCCGCCCCGGCGCGGGGCGTGCGCGCGGCCCCGCAGCAGGTGGCTCGGGCGGCTGCCAGGCGGCCACGATGGGGTCATCGCGGTTGAGCACCATCAGCCCTTGCGTGCCAAAGATGCGCGCCTTGGCGGCTGCATAGGCCGCCATCGTGCCATGCCAGTCGAGGTGGTCCTGCGTCAGGTTGAGCACGGTCGCCGCAGTGGGCTCGAAGCCCTCCACGCCATCGAGCTGGAAGCTGGACAACTCCAACACCCAGGCACGCGGCAGCGCCTGCGCGGCCAGCCGCTCGGCCAGT
>CALEDU010000127.1 GCA_937949455.1 uncultured Tepidimonas sp.
CTCGCGCGGCATCTGCAGGTAAGCCAGTAGGCCCAGCAGCAGGATGACCACGAACGCGATGTTGGCCAGCGGGTGGTTGGTGATGAGGGCACGCAGCAGTCGCATTGGTTTGGATCTCCGCGTGGCGCGCTCACGGGGCCACTGTCACCGGCTGGCCATCGCGCAGCGCCTGCTGGCCGTGCACCACCAAGCGCATATCATGGGGTAGCTGCGCTGCAGCGGCCGGCCGGCCCTCCTGCGCACCGGGCAGGGGGACGAAGCGCGCGCGCGCCGCTGCGCCGTCGCCCTCGACGGTGAATACACCCAGTTGGGTATCGCGGCGCACCAGCAGCGTGGCGGGCACATGGGGGTGCGGCGCCGCCCAACGCAGCAGGCCAGCCGTGCCTGGCGGCAGCGCGGGGCCCGACAAGGCCAGTCGAGCCGTCTGCAAACGCGTGGCCGGCGCCACCGTCGGCACCACGCGCAGCAGCCGTGCCGCGCGCACCTGGCCGTCATCGGACTCGAAGCGCGGCTGCGCCCCGGCGCGCAGCTCGGCCACCTCCGCCGGGGCGAGCGTGGCTTGCAGCTCCATGCCGTCGGTTTGCGCCAGCACGAACAACACCGCCCCTGGCGCCACGGTCTCGCCCTGCTGCGCCAGCCGCTGCGTCACCGTGCCGGTAAACGGCGCGCGGATCACCGCCTTGCCCAGTTGACGCTCGGCACTCTGCAGCGCGGCTTCGGCACTGGCGAGTTCTGCGCTTTGCAGCGCCAGCTCCGTCTCGCGCGCGTTGAGCGCCTCCGGTGACAGAAATCCCTGCGCCTGCAGCTCGCGCGCACGGCGCAGTTGGGCTTGCACCAGTTCTAGCCGGGCGCGGGCGGCGTCGCGCGCGGCGCGCGCGCGCTCGCGCGACAATTCCAGGTCGGTGGCATCCAGCCAAGCCAGCGGCTGCCCCGCGCGCACGGGCTGGCCGACATCGGCGCTCCAGCGCTGTACCACGCCGCCCACCTCGGCGGCGATACGGGCCTCGTTGCGCGCCACCACCTGGGCGCTGGCCTGCCGTTCGGGGTGCAGTGCCACCCGCGCCAGCGACTGCACCTGTACCGGTGCTGTCAGCGGTGTCGCCGCAGCTGGCGCGGTGGTGCCAGATTCGGCAGCGGCGGCCATCCACGGCCACGGCAGTGCAGCCATCGCTAGCGCAGCCAGCGCCGCGCGGCCAAGCAACGTCGGATTCAGCATATGGGATTATCTCGAATGGACGGCAAGCGGTGCCGAACGGCGCGTGTCAGCAGCAAAGGCCAGTCGCGGTTGCGCAGCCGCGGTCGATGGGTGAGGGTGTGGCCGCCAACGGCTTCGATCTGCTCCAGCACACGCAGCCCCCCTTGCAAAACCAGCCGCAACTCCCACCCGAAGCGTCCTCGCAGGCGACGGGGCAAGGCCCAGCCCTGTCGCAACAAGATACGCGCCCGGTGGCAGCCATCGAGCACGATGGGAGCGAGCGCTGATTCCGGCAGCGCATACACCTCCCCTTGAGTGGGCAGCCCGCAAGCACGCAATGCAGCATCTGTCACGTAACAGCGGCCGCGTGACAAATCCAGACCCAGGTCTTGCCAAAAATTGATGAGCTGCAAGGCGGTGCAGATGGCATCACTTTCGCGCTCGGCCTGCACACCATGCAACCCATACAAGTGTAGCAGCAGGCGGCCGATGGGATTGGCCGAGCGCGCGCAATAAGCCAACAGTTCCGCGTCATCGCGGTAGCGCCGGCCCTCGGCGCTCCAGCGTACGTCCTGCTCGAACGCATCCAACAGGGATTCGAAAGGCGACAGAGGCAGAGCGTGGCGCCGTCGCGCATCGTCCAACGCAGCCAGCATGGGCGCCCATGCAGCGGGCATCCCCCCTGGCGGCTGTCCACCGTGCCACATGGCCTGCAGGGCTTGGCGCAGCACGGCCAAAGCCGCCAGTCGGTCTGCCGCCGCTGCATCCCCCTCGTCGGCCAGATCGTCGGCCGTGCGGGCAAAGCGGTAGATCGCCACTACCGCCGCACGCCAATGCCTCGGGCACAGGATGGACGCGACAGGAAAATTCTCGTAGTGATCGATACCAGTGGCCTGTAACATGACGCCATGTTGCCACAGCGCCGCGTATGGGGATTCCACCGTCGATAGCATCCCTCCTGGTGATAGGATTTGGACATCAACACGCAACAACAAACACGTCGAAAACGATAACGATCGGGGAGCCATGCGCCAGGTCTTGCAACATATTGAGCATCTCGCGCGGCTGACGCGTTGGAAAGACCGAGAGTCCGCTCTTGGGGTCACGCTGGCCGATTTGCCGTGGGTGCACGACGACCCAGCCCTGAAGGAGGCCTGGCGCGCGGGCCAGACTTGCGTTTTGGCCGGGGTTCGAAGTTGCCGTTCAGAACGGCGAGCCGGTTCCGCAGCGCGGTGCGGAGGGTGACATCGAGTTGTTCTGAAGCGCGCCCGGCAAAAGGCCCGTCGGCCCCGGCTACAATGGGGCCTCTGGATTGTGCGGGCGCGTCTGCGGCCCGCCAGCGCGCGGGTGGCGAAATTGGTAGACGCACCAGGTTTAGGTCCTGACGGTGGCAACACCGTGGGGGTTCGAGTCCCCCCCCGCGCACCAGTCATCCAGCACGTAACCCCCCGTGCGCCGCGCATCGTTGCGCGGTGCTCCAGGCCACGGGACCCGATCCGTGGCGATCGGCTGCGCCGTCGCGTGATGCCGCCCCTGCCGACCTCGGCGCGGCTTGTGTCATGGTAGTCATCGAGGAGCAACGGGTCTGCGGCCAGCCAAAGCCTGCGTTCATGTGCCTGACGCCGTGGCCATGGCGCAGTCGGTTTCGAACTTGGCTAGACCCTGGACCGGGTGCCTCCAAATCGACTGCTGCCTCGCAGTGGTCACTCATCATCGCTACAGTCGGGTACTGTCCATGGAATCTCTTTTCGTCTCGACGGGAATCGTTGCTCTGGCCGAAATCGGCGACAAAACCCAGCTGCTTGCCTTCCTGCTGGCAGCCCGTTTCAAAAAACCACTGCCAATCATTGTGGGTATTTTGGTCGCTACGGTGGCCAACCACGGTTTGGCTGGTGCCCTCGGCGCCTGGATCACAGCCACCCTCAGCCCCGAGGTGCTGCGTTGGGGGCTTGGCTTGTCGTTCATCGCAATGGCGGTCTGGGCGCTGATTCCCGACGAAATCGATGAAGACGAGGTATCGATCGCGCGGCGCTTTGGTGTTTTTGGGGCTACGCTGGTGACCTTTTTCCTGGCCGAGATGGGCGACAAGACGCAGGTAGCCACCGTAGCGCTGGCGGTGCACTACGCCGCGCCGCTGATGGTGGTCATCGGTACTACGCTGGGCATGCTGATCGCCGATGTGCCAGCGGTGTTCGTGGGCGACAAACTGGCCAACCGCATTCCCATACGGCTGGTGCACGGCCTGGCAGCCGCCATTTTTGCGGGGCTGGGGGTGTTGACGCTCATGGGGGTCGGGGCCTCGTTGGGGGGGTGACGGCCTGTGTTCATCGCACGAGCGTCCGCATGGCGCTGCTCAGCTGCTGCGGCGCGCCACCATGCCGGCACGATCGTTGTATGCTTATGGAATGATCCCAAAAACCGATGGTCATCGGCCCGCACGCTGCCTCCTAGGAGTTGACGCCATGTTTCCTGCCGCTTGGTCCCGCCGCCGCTGGTTGCAAATCGCCGCTGGCTCGGGTTTGTTGGGGGCTGGTCTGGCGGCCATGCCCGAAGTGCGGCTGTTCGCGCAGCAATTACAGGATTTCATCGAGGGCCCGCCGGTCCCCGACATCAAGCCTGAGCGTATCACCCCCCACGTGTGGTTGATCTATGCCCAAGACGGCTTTCCCACCCCAGAAAACCGCGGGGTGATGGCCAATGTGGTGTTCGTCGTCACCTCGGTGGGGGTGGTGTTGCTCGATGCCGGATGCTCGCTGCAGCACGGCGAGATGGCGATCCGCATGATCCGCACCGTGACCGACAAGCCCGTGGTGGCGATTTTCAACAGCCACTACCACGGCGACCACTGGCTGGGCAACCACGCCTTCGTCAAGACGTTTGGCGAGTCGCTGCCGATTTACGCCTTGCCCCACACCATCGAGCAGATCAAGGGGGCCGAAGGCAACCTGTGGCGCAGCCTGATGGAGCGCTGGACCAATCAAGCCACGATGGGCACGCAGGTGGTGGCACCCAACCGGCCGGTGCAGCACGGGCAGACCTTTACCTTTGGCGATGTCACCCTGCGCATGCACCACTATGGTAAGGCGCATACGCCGTCCGATCTGTGCGTGGAGGTGGTGCAGGATCGTTTCACCTACGTGGGCGACATTGCGATGGAAAACCGCATTGCCAACATCGACGATGGTTCCTACCCCGGGACGTTCAAGTACTACGACGCACTGCAGCAGGCGGCCGGCGACCAGGTGTGGTGGCCGGGGCACGGGCGCGGCAGCAAGACGCTGCTGCGCGACTATGGCACTTTCCTCAAAGGCATTTGGGAGCCATGTGTGCAAGCCGTCAAAGATGGCATTCCGCTGGAGAAGGCCAAGGACATCGTGCTGAAGGACCCGCGCGTGGCCTCGCGGGCGCGGGGAATGGCGGGCTTTGACTCCAATATCGGCAAATACACCAGCCTGGCGTATCTGGAGGCGGAGCGGGAGCTATTTTGACCCCGCAGCCGGCGGCGCGGATTGCCCGCCAGGACGATCGGGCCCAGTTGTGTGTGTCAAGTTGTGCAAAATATTCTGATCAGGTCATCGGTTGATTTCTCACATGCGCTGCGGGTGGCGCGCAGGGCGTAGCCCGAAGCGGCGCCAGCAGCGCGGGTTGCTCATGCAACCAGTCTCAACGAAGGTATCCGGAATTTTGTGTGTGAGGCATATGATGTCAGTCAGGAGCATGTATGCCAAGCAGAAAGACGACGAAGGCGGCTGCGGCCGCAGCGGCAAGATGGCCGTCCATTCCCAAAGAACTCATGGACCCGTTTGTCTCTGGCTCCGATGAGCGCCGAGGCTGTTGAGGACATCTCGACGGCCTTCAAGAAGGCGCTCATCGAGCGCGCCCTGGGCGCTGAACTGTCGCATCACCTGGGGTGCGGCCCCGGCGATGCCCGCCCCGGCGCTTTACCGGCTTTGACGACAAGATCGTAGCCATGTACGCC
>CALEDU010000128.1 GCA_937949455.1 uncultured Tepidimonas sp.
CAAGGCCAGCGCCCGGGTGGGATCACGGCGCTCATCGCCATGCAGGCCGCGCCACACCGCAGACAGGCTCTCCACGTCTCGGGCATCGCGCAGCGCTTCGATCCACAGCCCGCGCAGCACGGTGCGCATGGCGTCGGGCGAGAAGGCTCGGTGTTTGGCGAGCAGCCGTGCCATGTCCAGCGCGGCACGGCTGTCGTGCCGCAATTGGGCCAGCCGCAGCCGCAGCCGCACCGCCTGGATGCGGCGGGCTGCGCCTTGGGGCAACGCGGACAGCCAGCGCGCCGCCTCGTCCGGGTCCCGGGCCTCGATGGCCCACTCGGCGGCGCGCAGCAGCGCGCCTTCGCGGGCCTCGGGCGCACCGCGGGCGTGCGTCGCATCGGTGGCGGCTGCCAGCCAGGCATCCCGCAATGCGCGCTGACCGAGCTGCTGGGCGCTCTCGGCCGCAGTCAGGTGTGCCAGCACCCACAGCGCGTCGGCATACGGGACGGTGTCCTGATCGGCCGCCTGCAGGCGCGCAATGGCCTCGCGCGCCGCCCCCTGAGCGCGAACGAAGCGCCCGCCCAACTGGTGCCCCCAGGCCTGTAGCGCCAGCCCCACCGTGGCCCGCTCTTGCTGCAAGGCCCGCCAGCGCCTGGCTCGGCGCGGCAGCTCGCGCAATACCGCGATGCCGCGCAGCGCAACATAGCCGAGCACAAAGCCGGCGACCGCCAGGATCAGCACCAGGTTGAACGATACATCCACCCGCCAGGGCGGCCAGAACAGCGACACCATGGCGGGGTTATCACCCATCAGCAACGCGGCGACGACCGCCAGTGCCGCCACGAACAGCACGCCGAAGACGCCCTTCACCATCGGCCTCCGCAGGCCAATGCCCCCGCACGGGTGCACAAGGCCATATCAGCGCCCTCCCGCCGCAGCCGACAGCGCCGCCAGCGTCTCGTCAGGCCGGGGCAAGGTCTCTTGTCGCAGATCGCGCTGCAGTGCGGCCAGGGTCTCGAGTGTCTGGCGCATGTGCGGCGCGTCGATCTCGAAATAGCGCCGCAAGTGGCGCTCGACCGTGCGCACATCGGCGCGCGCGCTATCGAACTGTCGTGCGAGCAGACCCAGCCGAGCGTTGAGCAGCGTCAAGCGGACATTCTCGCGCAAAAAATAGGCCTGCTCCGGTGCCAGCAGCACCGCTTCCGGTTGGTCGATACGGCGCAGCCGGACCAGGTCGCGGGTGGCCGTCCGGAGCCGATTCCAGCCGGCCTCGGCCCAGCGTTCGACGCTGGCGCGGACCCACGCCCAGGTAGAGTCGGTGGACCCGGTAGAAGCGGTCGCAGCCCCCCCTCCTCTGCCGTCGGTGCCGGCAGCCCCCCCGCCGCCGGTTCGGAAGCCCCCGCATCGCCAAGGGGCTCATCCAGCGGCGGGCCGGCCCGCAGCGGCCACTCATCCACCGCGCGGGCCAGTTCGTCCAACCGGGTGACCAAGGCGGGCACATCCACCAGCGAGGCGGCCCGAATGCGCTCCAGATCGCGGGCAATGGCCCGCTGCACGGGATTGAGGCGAGGCTGCGCGGCACGCTCGATGCGTTGCTGGGCGCCCTGTAGCGCCGTGACCACGGGCTGGACGCTGCCCGTGAGTTGACTTTGCTGGATGGCCAAACGCAACGCCGCTTCCAGATCTTGCACCAGGGCGTCGTCGCGCGAACGCGACACCGACAGCATCAGCTCCTCGAGTTGGGTGCGCTGCAGCGAAACTTCCGACAGCTTCACCTCCGCCACCCCTACCCGAGCCTGCAGATCAGCCACCGCCGCCTGGGCCTGATCGGCCAGCATCCGGGTCGCCGCCAGCTCCGCCTGGACATCGGTGGTGCGGCGCGCCAGCTCCTCCTGCGTGCGCGCCAGGCGTTGCCATAGCACCCCAGTCCCAGCCAGCGCCACCGCGGCAAGCCCTGCGGCCACCGTGGCGAGCAGGCGCAAAGAACCCCCACCGGCCGCGCCCGACGGGGGGACGGACGGCGCGGTGGCGGCGGAATCGGTGGAAACGGCGTCGCTCACAGCAAGGATTCTAGAGCCTGCACGACGTCTGACAGAGCGGGACGACAGATGCGAACCGCACCAAAGCCGAGTGCCCGCGCGGCTTCGGCGATACGCGGGTGGGTGGCGATGGCGCGGGCCTGTGACCATGGGGCATGCGGCAGCAGGTCACGCAAATGCCCGACCGCCTCGCTGCTGCTGAACAGCCACACCGCCCCGTCCCCTGCTGCCCGGCCGGCTTCGGCGCGTCGAGCGGCGTCCCAGACCGGCGGCTGCCGCCGATAGGCCACGACAACACGGACCCTGCAGCCCGCGTCGCGACAACGCTGCAGCAGCCAGTCCCGCCCCGCATGCCCGTTGGCCGAAACCCCGCGCACGATCAACAGGCGGTGGCCGGGGCGAACCTGCGGCGCAATCACCGGCCACAACGCCTCGGAATCCATCTGGGCTGCATCGGCCGGGGGTCGATCGATGGCCGCCGGCGCCACGCCCCAATCCCGCAAGGCGCGCACCGTGCCAGCGCCCGGCGCCCAGCAGCGCAGCCCGTGCGCAGGGGCGGGAACGGCGGCCTGGCGCAGCATCCCCACTGCGGCGGGGCTGACGAACATCGCCGCGTCCAGATCGGCCCAGTCCGCCACCGCCGCGCGCAAGGCGGGCGGATCGGCAGCGGGGACGATGTCGATGAGCGGCAGCGCCAGCACAGGCCAGCCGGCCGCGTGCAGGCCGTACAGCCATGGGCCCGCCTGATCGGCCGGCCGGGTGACGACGACCGTGGGGCGCGACGCCTGCTGGGCGAACACGGCATCACCCCGCGGCAACGACGCGCGCCCCCTGTGCGATCAGACTCTGCGCCACACGCTGCCCAGCCGCCTCGGCCGAGGCCAAGTCGGTCACCTCGGCCACGACCACCGCGCGCAGCAGCGGCAGCATCGCCTCGGACTCGGCCCAGGCGGCCTCGATGCGCAATGGCGCGGGGCTCCCCGGCCCGCTCGGGGCTGGCCCCTCCCAGATGGCGTGCGCAGCCAGCGGGACCGAACAACTCCCGCCCAAGGCCCGGGAGACAGCCCGCTCC
>CALEDU010000129.1 GCA_937949455.1 uncultured Tepidimonas sp.
GCGATACGGTGCGGGTGCAGGCCCATGCCAGCCCCATCCAGCCTGGCGGGCTGCTGCGGGCCCGGCTGTGGAGCGGGGTGCGCGGTGCGGTGCTGACGTCGGCCACGCTGACCCCCTGCGGGCAGTTCGACTTTTTTCTGCGCGAGGCCGGATTGGCGGACGACCCCGACGTCGAGACCCTGGCCGTTGCCAGCCCCTTCGACTATGCCGAGCAAGGCGTGCTGGTCCTGGGTGGTGTGGCGGTGGACCCCCGCGATGCGGCCGACTACCAGGAGGCCGTGCAAGCCGCGCTGCTGCGCGATCTGCCATCGGTCCGGCGCGGGGCGCTGGTGCTGTTCACCGCCCGCGCGCACATGCAACGGGTGGCCGCGGCGCTGCCTGCCGAGTGGCGTGATCGCGTGCTGGTGCAGGGCACGCTGCCGCGCTCCCGTCTGCTGGCGCGCCACCGCGAGCTGATGGCCGCGGGCGAGCCGTCCATCCTGTTTGGTCTGCAGTCCTTTGGCGAGGGGCTGGACTTGCCGGGCCGCCTGTGCGAGGACCTGTTCATCACCAAGCTGCCCTTTGCGCCGCCGGACGACCCGGTGGGCCAGGCGCGCGCCGAGTGGATGCGCAGCCGAGGGCGCGACCCGTTTATGGAACTGGTCGTGCCCGCCACCGCCACGCGGCTGCTGCAATGGGTTGGGCGCGCCATCCGCACCGAGGACGACCGGGCCCGCATCGTCTGCTACGACCCCCGGCTGTTGTCGACCGGCTACGGCCGACTCATCCTCCAAGGGTTGCCCCCCTTTACCCGCCGAGTGGATGCGCCATGAACCCCACCCCCGACACCCCTCGTGAGTGGCTGACCCACCTGTACCGCACAGCCGTTGAGCGCGCCCAGCCCGCGCGCCAACTGGCTGCCCATCTGCCACCGCCGCCGCGCGGGCGCACGGTCGTCGTCGGCGCTGGCAAGGCTGCCGGCGCCATGGCCCACGCGCTGGAAGCGGCCTGGCCCTTGCAGGCCCCGCTGACCGGCTGCGTGGTCACGCGCTACGGGCATGTGCCCCCCCGGCCGCCGGGTGTGTCGCCGCGTATCGACGTGCGGGAAGCCGCGCACCCCGTGCCCGACGCAGCCGGGATGCAAGCGGCGCAACGCCTTCTGGACTCCGTCCAGGGTCTGGGGCCCGACGATCTCGTGATCGCGCTCATCTCCGGCGGGGGGTCGGCCCTGCTGGCCCTGCCGGTGCCGGGGCTGGATCTGCCCGGCTTGCAGGCCATCACCCGCGCGCTGCTGGTCAGTGGCGCGTCGATCCACGAGATGAACGTCGTGCGCAAGCACCTCTCGCGCATCCAGGGCGGACGGCTGGCGCTGGCTGCGGTGCCAGCCCCCGTCTGGACGCTGGCCATCAGCGATGTGCCAGGGGACGACCCCACCGTGATCGCAAGCGGCCCGACCGTGGCCGATGCCAGCACCGACGCCGATGCACTGGCGGTGCTGGATCGCTACGGCATCGCGTTGCCGCCCACCGTGCGGGCGGATTTGGCCGCGGGGCGGCACGAGACGCCCAAGCCCGATCACCCCCGCTGGGCCACTTGTACAGTGCGCCTGATCGCCACACCGCACGCAGCCTTGCAGGCCGCTGCCGCCGAGGCCGAGCGCCTGGGCCTGCGCGCCTATGTGCTGGGCGATGCCTTGGAGGGCGAATCGCGCGAGGTCGGACGGGTGCATGCTGCGTTGGCCCGCTACGCCTTGCAGGGGCACGGGCCGCTGTGTCCGCCGTGCGTGGTCTTGTCGGGGGGTGAAACCACGGTGACGCTGCGCGCTTCGGCACCGACCCCGGGTCAACGCCCGCGCGGCGGGCGGGCAGCGGAATTCGCCCTGGGCCTGGCGCTGGCGCTGGATGGAGCCCCAGGGGTATGGGCGCTGGCAGCAGACACAGATGGCATCGATGGCACCGAGGACAACGCCGGTGTCTTCGTGACCCCAGACACGCTGCAACGCGCCAGGGCGCAGGGTTTGTCGGCTCGGGAGCACCTGGAGCGGCACGACAGCTATGGTTTTTTCGCTGCGCTGGGTGACCTGTTCATCACTGGCCCCACCCACACCAATGTCAACGATTTTCGTGCGCTGTGGCTCGATGCGGGGGCTGCGCCCGGTACAGGAGCCGGCCTGGCGTGATCGGCGGCCTGCCGCTGGCGGCGCGCAGTCCTGGGTCAAGGCTGTGGATTGGGTGAATCCACGGATCGAGGGCCGAACCCCGTTACCATCTACCCCTTTGCGCCGCCGTGATCCCATCCAGCCCGCGCATTCCATGATCGGCACCGACTCTGTTCCATGAGCCTTCCGCCCCGATTGCAATTGCACCGCATCACCAAGCATTACCCCGGTGTGGTCGCCAACGACGGCGTCTCGCTGGAGGTGCTGCCGAGCAGCATCCACGCCGTATTGGGCGAAAACGGTGCCGGCAAATCCACCCTCATGAAGATCATCTACGGGGCGGTCAAGCCCGACGACGGTGCGATGCTCTTCAACGGTCGCCCGGTGCATGTGCGCCATCCGCAGGAGGCGCGCGCCCTGGGCATCAGCATGGTGTTCCAGCATTTCAGCCTGTTCGAGACGTTGACCGTGGCCGAAAACGTCTGGCTCGGCCTGGATGCCACGCTGTCGCTGCGCGAGGTGACCGAATCGATCGAGATCAAGGCCCGCGAGTACGGTCTGGAGATCGATCCCCGTCGGCCCGTGCACACGCTGTCCGTGGGCGAGCGCCAGCGGGTGGAAATCGTGCGCGCGCTGCTGACCCAGCCGCAGCTGTTGATCCTGGACGAGCCGACCTCGGTGCTCACACCGCAGGCGGTCGAGCGCCTGTTCGTCGTGCTGCGACAACTGGCCGCCGAGGGCTGCAGCATCCTCTACATCAGCCACAAGCTGCACGAAATTCGCGCCCTGTGCGACGCCTGTACCGTCATGCGCAGCGGGCGCGTGACCGGCGTGTGCGATCCACGGCAGGCCAGCAATGCGGATTTGTCGCGCCTGATGATGGGCAGCGAGCCGCCC
>CALEDU010000130.1 GCA_937949455.1 uncultured Tepidimonas sp.
ACCCGATCCGCTTTCACGCTGCGCTGCGCGGCCGGCGCGCCCCGATCAAAACCGTGCTGTTGGCGGGCGATATCGTGGTCGGGGTCGGCAACATTTATGCGAGCGAGGCGCTGTTTCTGGCGGGCATTCGGCCCTCGACGCCGGCCATGCGCCTGAGTCGGCCGCGCGCAGCCCGGCTGCATGCTGCCATTCGTCAGGTCTTGCAGCGTGCGTTGGCCGTTGGGGGCAGCACCCTGCGGGACTTTCGCGTCGATGGGCAGGGTGGCTACTTCCAACTCGAGATGTGGGTCTACGACCGCGCCGGCCTGCCGTGCCGGGTGTGCGGCATGCCGATCCGCAGGATCCGCCAGGGCCAACGCTCGAGCTACTACTGCCCGCGCTGCCAGGTCTATTGAGCGGCATCATGGGGCACGGGAGAGGGCCGAGCAATGGGGCTGCAGGCACAGGTCGAGCGCGCGGGGGATCGCTGATGGGCATGTGTGCACCTGACATTCCCACAGCGCTGCGGCAGGCGTTTTTTGCGCGGGTCGTCGCATGGCAGCGACAGCACGGCCGGCACGACCTGCCTTGGCAAGGCACGCGCGATCCGTACCGGGTCTGGCTGTCCGAGATCATGTTGCAACAAACGCAGGTGCGGACCGTGCTTGCTTACTACGGGCGGTTTGTGCAGCGTTTTCCCACCGTGCACGCATTGGCCAACGCCTCGCTGGATGAGGTGTTGGCTCTGTGGAGCGGACTGGGTTACTACAGCCGGGCGCGCCACCTGCACGCTTGCGCGCAGGCCGTGGTTGCACAGCACGGCGGGCGTTTTCCGGCCAGCGCCGAGGCCCTGGCCACCTTGCCCGGCATTGGTGCCTCGACCGCGGCAGCCATCGCAGCGTTTTGCTTTGGTCAACGGTGCTCGATCCTCGATGGCAATGTGCGGCGGGTGTTGTCGCGTGTGCTGGCCGATGCCAGCGATCCGGCGCGCGCGTCTGCGCAAAAGGCCCTTTGGGCTGCAGCCCAAGCCCTGGTGCCGCCCGATGCCACACCGGACGACATGGCGGCCTACACCCAGGGACTGATGGACCTGGGTGCGACTGTCTGTACCCGCAGCCGGCCCCGGTGCGATGCCTGCCCGGTGGCTGCGCTATGCGCAGGCCGGGCCAGCGGCGATCCCACTGCTTGGCCGCGCCGCGCGCCGCGGGCAGCCCGGCGCACCGTGAGCTGGTGCTTGCCGCTGTACCTGCGGGCGGACGGTGCCTGGTGGCTGCAGCGCCGCCCCGCACGGGGCATCTGGGCGGGGCTGTGGGCACCGCCTGTGCTGGCCGCGATAGAGGCGCTCACCGCGTGGTTGCAAGACCAGCCGGGTGTGCAGGCGGACTGGCCCGCAGCGTTGACCCATGCGCTGACGCACCGGGACCTGCGGCTGCAGCCCGTGGTGTGTCATTTGCCCACACGCCCCGGCTCGGTCAGCGCGCCGTCGGCCCCGGGCGTGGAGCCTGATCGGGGCGTGTGGTGCTCGCCGTCCGAGGCGCTGGCACTTGGCTTGCCCGCCCCGATACGCCTCTGGTTTCAAAGCTTGGCCTCGGGCAGCCGCACGTCGATCTCCCGGTGACGGCGTTGCACGGACCAGGTCGCCGCAAAGTGGCGGGCCAGCCGCTCCACCAGATAAACGGAACGGTGCTGACCACCGGTGCAGCCGATGGCAACCGTGACATAGCTGCGGTGGTCGCGCATCATCCCGGGCAGCCAGTGCTCCAGAAAGGCGGTGATCTGCGCCTGCATGGCTGCGACTTCGGGCTCGGCGTCCAGGTAGGCGGCCACGGGAGCATCCAGCCCCGTGAGCGGCTGCAACGCCGGTTCGTAGTGTGGGTTGGGCAGCATGCGCACATCGAACACATAGTCCGCGTCCATGGGGATGCCGCGCTTGAAAGCGAAGGACTCGAAGACCAGGGTCAGCGGTGCGGGGGCTTGCAGCAGCAACGCCTTGACCTCGGTGCGCAACTGGGCGGCCTTGAGCTGGCTCGTGTCGATGATCAGTGCCTCCTTGCGCAGCGCGGCGAGCAGTTCTCGCTCCAGCGCCAAGGCATCGACCAGGGCCCGGCGCTGGTCGGCACTGCCGCGTACCGACAGGGGGTGCATGCGCCGGGTTTCGGAGTAGCGGCGTACCAGCACGTCGTCGGTCGCGTCGAGGTAGAGTATGCTCAAGGCAACCCCGCTTTGGCGAAGGGCCGATAGCCGCTCTGGCAGACCAGGCAGGGACGCCGCGCTGCGCACGTCGATGGCCACCGCCACCCGATCGGCCCGGTGCTCCCGCTCGACATCGATGAAGGCCTCCAGCAGCTCAGGCGGCAGGTTGTCCACGCAGTAAAAGCCGGAGTCCTCCAGGGCATGCAAGGCGACCGATTTACCTGAGCCGGACATGCCGGTGATCAGCACCACATGCGGGGCGGAGGGCGTCATATCTGCAACAGCTCCTGGGCGTGCGCCCGCGATGTGTCGGATCCTTGGCCACCGAGCATGCGCGCCAGCTCTTCGATGCGCGCTTGGCCCTCCAGCGGCGTGACCTGGCTGACGGTGGCTTGACCCTGCTGAACCTTGCTCACCTGCAGATGGTGGTGGGCACAGGCGGCCACTTGGGGCAGGTGGGTGACGGCGAGCACCTGCCGGTCGGCACCCAGCCGGCGCATGAGCCGCCCCACGGTATGGGCGACTGCGCCACCGATGCCGCTGTCCACCTCGTCAAAGATCAGCGTCGGGGCGTCGCCCAATTGGCTGGTCACCACGGCGATGGCCAGTGCGATGCGCGAGAGCTCCCCGCCAGAGGCCGCCTTGCCGACCGGGCGCGGCGTGACCCCGGGATGGCCCGCGACCAAAAAGTCGACGCGTTCCAGCCCCAGGGCTTGCGGCTCGGGCAGCGGTTCGAGACGGACTTCGAACCGGCCGCCGACCATGCCCAGGCCTTGCATGGCCTCGGTGATGGCCGCACTCAGCCGTTCGGCCGCGGGCTGGCGCTGGCGCGAGACGGCCTGCGCCTCGGCCAGGAAAGCCTGCCGTGTCCGCTCGACCTGTGCGCGCAGGGTGTCCAGATCGGCGGCTTGGTCCAACGCGCGCAGCCGCGTTTGCCAGTCCTGCCAGCGTTGGGGCAGTTCCTGCGGCGGGCAGCGGTAACGCCGCGCCAGCCCCATCCAGCGCGACAGGCGCTCGTCCAGGGCCGCCAGGGCGGTGGGATCCAGCTCGGTGTGGCTGGCGTGGTGTTGCAGGTCGTGGCAGGCATCGTCAATCTGCGCCTGTGCCTGCTGGAGCGCATCGGCGATGACCCCATAACGGGGCTCGATGTGCTGCTGGTCCCGCAGCGTGTGGATGGCCTGCCCGATCAGCCGCGACGCATTGACCTCCTCGCCGTCCAGCGCATCAAGGGCGGCCTGTGCCGCGTCGATCAAGGTTTGCGCATGCGCCAGGCGCGTGTGCTGCCGGTTGAGCTCCTCCCACTCGTCCGCGCCTGGGGCCAGGCGGCCCACCTCGTCCACCTGCCATTGCAGGCGCTCGCGCTCTGCTTCACGCGTGCTGTGGCTGGTCTCGGCCGACTCCAGCGTGGCAATGGCCGCGCGCCACGCCGCCCAGGCAGCGCGCAGCGCCGACGTGTCCAGCCGGGCGTAGCGGTCCAGCAGTTCGCGCACGGTGTCGGGGCGGGTCAGGCTTTGCCAGGCATGTTGGCCGTGAATGTCCACCAGGTGTTCACCCAAAGTCCGCAACTGGGTCGCCGTGGCCGGACTGCCGTTGATCCAGCCGCGGCTGCGCCCCTGCACATCGACCGTGCGGCGCAGCAGCACCGGCTCGCTCGGCGCGACATCGAAACCCTGTTCCGCCAGCCAGGCTGTGGCGGCAGGCGGGACATCGAACTCGCCTGCCACCTCGGCGCGGCTGGCACCCTCGCGCACCACCTGCGCTTCGGCCCGGCCCCCCAGGAGCAGTTGCAGGGCATCGATCAGGATGGACTTGCCCGCCCCCGTCTCACCCGTGAGCGCCGTGAAGCCAGGGCCCAGGTCCACCTCTAGGGTATGGACGATGACGAAATCGCGAACCGCCAGCCGCAGCCAGCTCATGCGTCAGCCTCCCGTGTATGGGTCATGCCACCACTCCCTCGTTCCAGTGCAGCTTGCGCCGCAGGGTGTCGAAATAGCTCCAGCCCACCGGGTGCAGCAGGCGCAGTGTGTGGGCCGAGCGGCGTACCGCAATCCGGTCGCCTGGTAGCAGACTGGTGAAAGTCTGCATGTCGAAATGGGCGCTCGGCTCCCGCCCCGCCACGACCTCGATGGCGATCTCGCCGTCGCTCGGCAGCACGATGGGGCGGTTGGATAGCGTGTGGGGGGCGATGGGCACCATGACCCAACCAGCGATAGTCGGATGGATGAGCGGGCCGCCTGCCGACAGCGCATAGGCGGTAGAACCCGTGGGCGATGCAATGATCAGTCCGTCAGCGCGTTGGTTGGCGACGAAGTGGCCATCCACCTCCACGCGCAGCTCCACCATGCTGGGGGCACCGCCCCGATTGACGACCACATCGTTCATGGCGATGGTTTGGAATACGCAGTCGCCATCGCGCCAAACGCCAGCCTGCATCAGGGCGCGGTGCTCCTCCGCATAGGCACCGTGCAGCATCGGGCGCAAAATGTCAGCAAAATGGTCGAATGGGATGTCGGTGATGAAGCCCAAGCGCCCCTGGTTGATGCCGATGAGCGGCACGCCGCATGGCCCGAGCTGGCGACCGATACCCAGCATCGTGCCGTCGCCGCCGACCACCAGGGCCAGGTCGCAGTGGGTGCCGATGCCGGCAACGTCCAACATCCCATCGCCCATCGGTCCGATGTGGTGTGCTGTCTCGCGCTCCAGCATGACTTCGCAGCCTTGCTCGTGCAGAAAGTGCACCACCCGCTCGAGCGCGTCGCGGCTGCCGCTCGCGTGGTACTTGCCCACCAGCGCAACCCGCCGAAACCGCAGCGAAAGGTCGCGCTCGCCACGCGGCACGGACAACGAGGGCGGCATGGGGGGCTGATTCATGCTCAAATTACAACATGGCTTTTTGATGGTGGGATGATGTTAGACGAGCGTTCCAGATTGCTGCTCAAGGCGTTGGTTGAGCGCTACATCGCCGACGGCCAGCCAGTAGGCTCGCGTACCCTGTCCAAAGCGGCCGGGCTGGATCTGTCGCCGGCCACCATCCGCAATGTGATGAGTGACCTGGAGGATCTGGGCCTGGTGGCCAGTCCCCACACCTCTGCCGGGCGTATCCCGACGCCGCGCGGGTACCGCTACTTCGTCGATACGATGTTGACCGTGCGGCGCGGCGAGCTGTCCGCGATCGATGTGCTTCCGACCCCGACGCTTGCAGCCGAACAGCCGCGCCAGGTGCTCAGCCAGGC
>CALEDU010000131.1 GCA_937949455.1 uncultured Tepidimonas sp.
CCCAAGCCCTTGGGTTTTTTGTTCGCCATGTTCATGGTTTCTGTCATTTCAAGCATCCGGGCCTGCTGTGCCGCTCCGCATCACGGGGCAGCGGCCCTTCAAAATTGCTGAACCCGCGCCACCATCTCGCGCGCGAAGTCGACGAACGCCTTGGAGCCGCGGGCCGACGGATCGAACACCACGCCGGGCAGCCCGTAGCTGGGTGCCTCGGCCAGCCGCACATTGCGTGGGATGACAGTATCGAACACTTTGTCCCCAAAGTGCTCTTTGAGCTGTTCGCTCACCTGTTGTTGCAGCGTGATACGGGCATCGAACATCACTCGCAGCAGCCCGATTAGCTTGAGATCGCGGTTCAGGTTGGCGTGCACCTGCTTGATGCTGTTGACCAGATCCGACAACCCCTCCAGCGCAAAATATTCGCACTGCATGGGCACGATGACCCCGTGCGCCGCGCACAGGCCGTTGAGGGTGAGCAAGCTCAGCGACGGCGGGCAGTCGATCAACACGAAGTCGTAGTCGGCATGCACCGCCCGCAGGGCGTCGCGCAGGCGGTGTTCGCGCCGCTCCAGTGCCACCAATTCGACCTCGGCGCCGGCCAGTTCGCGGTTGGCACCCAGCACATCGTAGCCTGCCGCCGCACTGTGGCGCACGGCCTCGCGCACGGCCGCCGCACCCAGCAGCACCTCGTACACCGTCGGTGCCAGGATGCGCTTGTCCACGCCCGAGCCCATGGTGGCGTTGCCCTGGGGGTCCAAGTCCACCATCAGCACCCGTTGGCCCACCTGGGCCAATCCTGCCGCCAGATTGACCGCGGTCGTCGTCTTGCCGACCCCCCCTTTTTGGTTGGCTATGCAGAACACGCGCGACATGGTTAGCCCTCCGCCTCCATCCGGTCACCGCTCAATGGGACAGCACCCGCTACAGGCCCAGGCACCGCAATCGGCAACACCCAACATGGCCCTTACCGCAGGCCGATCAAAAACAGGTGGCGCCACACGCACCACGCCGGAGGGCTGAAGTTTACGGGGATTCCGCCTGCGTGGGCCGCATCCAGACCAAGCAGCGCTCAGCCCCCAGCTTTGGCACGCTCAGCGGTTCCACGTGAAACACCTCGACATCGGGCGGCAGAGCCGCCATCTCGTCGCGGGGAACGCGCCCCTTCATCGCCATCCACACCCCTTGCGGGGCCAGCGCCGCGCGCGACCCAGCCGCAAAATCGACCAATGACGCAAAAGCGCGCGAACAGATGACGTCGAACGGCCCCGTCAACGACTCGACGCGGGCATGCACCCCGCGCAAATGGGGCAAGCGCAAGCTGGCCGCCACCTGGTTGACGAATGCCGCCTTTTTGGCCACGGCATCCACACAAGTCACCCGCAGATCGGGGCAGGCAATGGCCAGAACGGCGCCCGGCAACCCACCGCCAGACCCAACGTCGAGGACGCGCGCGAACGCGGCCGGCTGCTCACCAGGGGCCAGGACAGGCAGCGGCGGCAAACCCAGATGGCGACGCAAAGGCGCAACCACCGCCAAGCTGTCCAACAGGTGGTGGGTTAGCATCTCGGCCGGTTCACGCACAGCCGTCAGGTTGTACACCCGGCTCCACCGCCCCAGGACTGCCATGTAGTCCAGCAGCTGGCGCACGGCCGTATCCGGCAGGGCCAGATCCAATGCCGCCAACCCCTGCCGCAGGGCGACCTCCAGCGAGTCCGTCGTCATGCGGCGCGCGCCTCGCCGGGCATCCCCTCTGGGGCGCCTTGTCCTGCGGTGATCGCCCCCTCAAAGCCCTTGAAGCGCCCACGCTTCAAATGGATCAACAGCAGGGAAATCGCTGCCGGCGTGATACCCGAAATGCGCGCCGCCTGCCCCAGCGTCTCCGGCCGATGCTTTTGCAGCTTTTGTCGCACCTCGATGCTCAGCGCCGCCACCTGCATGTAATCCAGATCAGCGGGCAGCTTGAGATGCTCGTAGGCAGCCGCCCGCTGCACCTCGTCACGCTGACGCTCGATGTAGCCGGCGTACTTGGCGCCGATCTCCACCTGCTCCACCACCGGGCCATACAGCTCGGCCAGCGTTTCACGTGAAACACCCCCGTCGGCAAACCGCCCCCCCTCCAACGACACCAGCGCCGCGTAGCTGACTCCCGGTCGGCGCAACAAATCGAACAGGCTGTACTCGTGGTCGATGCCCTTGCCCAGCACGCGCTCCGCCTCCGCCGCGGAAACGATGCGTGGATTGACCCAAGTGGACTTCAGGCGCTCGGTTTCACGTGAAACCGCATCGCGCTGGCGGCAGAAAGCGTCCCAGCGGGCATCGTCCACCAACCCCAGACGGCGCCCCGTCTCGGTCAGGCGCAGATCGGCGTTGTCCTCGCGCAATTGCAATCGGTACTCGGCCCGGCTGGTGAACATGCGGTACGGCTCCGTCACGCCTTTGGTGATCAGGTCGTCTACCAGCACGCCCAGATAGGCCTCGTCGCGCCCCGGCACCCAAGGCTCACGCCCCAATACCTGCAGCGCGGCATTCACGCCGGCAAACAGGCCCTGCGCGGCCGCCTCCTCGTAACCGGTGGTACCGTTGATCTGCCCAGCAAAAAACAACCCCCGAATGGCCTTGGTCTCGAAGGTCGAGCGCAGCGCCCGCGGGTCGAAGTAGTCGTACTCGATCGCATAACCAGGGCGCAGGATGTGCGCATTCTCCAGCCCCGCGATGGAGCGCACGAGTGCATACTGAATGTCGAACGGCAGGCTGGTGGAAATGCCGTTGGGGTACACCTCGTGGGTGTCGAGTCCCTCCGGCTCCAGAAAAATCTGGTGGCTGTCCTTGTCCACAAAGCGGTGGATCTTGTCCTCCACGCTGGGGCAATAGCGCGGCCCGACACCTTCGATCTTGCCGGTAAACATCGGGCTGCGATCGAAGCCGCTGCGGATGATCTCGTGCGTGCGGGCATTGGTGTGCGTCACCCAGCACGGCACCTGCGCGGGGTGCATCTCGGGCCGCCCCAGAAAACTGAACACCGGCACCGGCTGCCCTTCGGTGTCGGAGCCCGGCATGCCATCGCCCGGCTGCACCGTGCAGCGCGACCAGTCGATGGTGCGCCCATCCAGTCGCGGTGGCGTACCGGTCTTGAGCCGCCCCTGGGGCAGTTGCAGCTCCTTGAGGCGCGCGGACAGGCGGATGGCCGGCGGATCGCCCGCGCGGCCCGCGCTGTAGTGCTGCAGCCCGACGTGAATCTTGCCGTCCAAAAAGGTGCCAGCGGTCAACACCACGGCACGTGCCCGAAAGCGCAGGCCGATTTGCGTCACCGCCCCGACCACGCGCTCGCCTTCCACCATCAGATCGTCCACGGCTTGCTGGAACAGCCACAGGTTGGGCTGGTTTTCCAGGCGGCGGCGTATCGCGGCTTTGTAGAGCTTGCGATCGGCCTGCGCCCGGGTCGCGCGCACGGCCGGCCCTTTGCTGGCATTGAGGATGCGAAACTGGATGCCGCCCTCGTCGGTC
>CALEDU010000132.1 GCA_937949455.1 uncultured Tepidimonas sp.
CCGGCCAGCAGGTCATGTCCGGCCAGCACGGCGGGGATGGCCTCGGCCTGGATGGGGGTGGGCGTCTCGTAGCCCTGCTCGCGCACGGCCTCGACGAGGGCCGGCAGCAGTTGAAGTTCTTCGAATGTCATGTGAAAGTTGGGCACCCATGCCGGGGCGCGCGGCATCGGCCCACGCCGCTGGGTACCGGATCGGTCGATCCTGCGCACCGATCGAGCGGCTCAGTCAAGGGCAGATGGGGTCGTGAGGGACGGCCGGAGCTTGACTGCAAGGCCCGACCAAATAGGATTGTTGCATAACTGGGATAATCCGAAGAGACCCGGGCTGCGCCCCCGGCACTTTTTTTCACGATCCGTTGTTTTTGCGAAGGTGAGCCCCCGATGGCCCAGTATGTTTTCACGATGAACCGCGTCTCCAAGACCGTGCCGCCCAAGCGGCAGATCTTGAAGGACATCTCACTGAGTTTCTTCCCCGGCGCCAAGATCGGTGTGCTGGGGCTCAATGGTGCCGGTAAGTCCACGTTGCTCAAGATCATGGCCGGGGTGGACAAGGATTTCGAGGGCGAAGCCGTGCCCATGCCCGGCATCAAGATCGGCTACCTGCCGCAGGAGCCGCAGCTCAATCCCGAGCAAACCGTACGCCAGGCGGTGGAAGAGGGCATAGGCGGTGCGCTGGCGGCCAAGAAGCGGCTGGAGGAGGTCTATGCCGCGTATGCCGAGCCGGACGCCGACTTCGACGCGCTGGCCGCCGAGCAGGCGGAGCTGGAAGCCATCATCGCCGCCGCCGGCAGCGAGAACACCGACCTGCAACTGGAGCTGGCCGCCGATGCGCTGAACCTGCCGCCGTGGGATGCCCAGATCAAAAACCTCTCGGGTGGCGAGAAGCGCCGCGTGGCGCTGTGCCGCCTGCTGCTGTCCAAGCCCGACATGCTGTTGCTGGACGAGCCGACCAACCACCTGGATGCCGAGAGCGTGCACTGGTTGGAGCAGTTCCTGCAGCGCTTCCCTGGCACGGTGGTGGCAATCACGCACGATCGCTACTTCCTCGACAACGCAGCGGAATGGATTCTAGAGCTCGACCGCGGCATGGGTATCCCGTACAAGGGCAACTACTCCGAGTGGCTGGAGCAGAAGGAGCGCCGGCTGGAGCAGGAGCAAAAGTCCGAGGACGCACGCCGCAAAGCGATGAAGGAGGAGCTCAAGTGGGTGCGCTCCAACGCCAAGGGGCGCCAGGCCAAGAGCAAGGCACGATTGCAGCGCTTCGAGGAACTGAGCGACTACGAATACCAAAAGCGCAACGAGACCAACGAGATCTTCATCCCCGTCGCCGAGCGGCTGGGCTCGCAGGTCATCGAGTTCAAGAATGTCAGCAAGTCGTTTGGTGATCGGCTGCTGATCGACAACCTGTCGTTCAGTGTGCCGGCGGGTGCCATCGTCGGCATCATCGGTCCCAACGGCGCGGGCAAGTCCACGCTGTTTCGCATGATCCAGGGTGTGGAAAAGCCCGACAGCGGCGAGATCATCATCGGCCAGACCGCCAAGCTGGCTTTCGTGGATCAGAGCCGCGACAGCCTGGACGGCAGCAAGACCGTGTGGGAGGACGTCTCTGGCGGACTGGACAACATCACCGTGGGCAAGTTCGTCATGCCCAGCCGGGCGTATCTGGGCCGTTTCAACTTCAAGGGCAACGACCAGCAAAAGCGGGTGGCCGATCTGTCCGGCGGCGAGCGTGGCCGGCTGCACCTGGCCAAGACGCTGGCCCAGGGTGGCAATGTGTTGCTGTTGGACGAACCCTCCAACGACCTGGACGTGGAAACCCTGCGTGCGCTGGAGGATGCGCTGCTGGAGTTTGCTGGCAGCGCGCTGGTCATCAGCCACGACCGTTGGTTTCTGGACCGCATCTGCACGCACATCTTGGCGTACGAGGGCGACAGCCAGTGGTATTTCTACGATGGCAACTTCACCGAGTACGAGGCCGACAAGGTGCGCCGCCTGGGTGAAGAGGGGGCGCGTCCCAAGCGCGTGCGCTTCAAGTCGCTCGCCTGATCGTGGCGGCCCAGCCCAACCCCGTTGCCGGCGCTGCGGCTGCGACCGGCGTGCCAGATGCGCCGACGGTCGAGGCGGCGATGCGCCGCTGGATCGAGCGCGCCGTCATCGGCCTGAATCTGTGCCCGTTTGCCAAGGCGGTCTGGGCCAAGGGCCAGGTGCGCATCGCGGTCAGCCAAGCGCGGCATCTGGACGCCTTTTTGGACGATCTGGATGCCGAGCTGTTGCGGCTGCGCGATACGCCGCCCGAGGTGCTCGACACGACGCTGCTCGTGCATCCGACGCTGTTTCCGGATTTCTTCGTCTTCAACGACTTTCTGGACGTGGTGGACCGGGTGATCGAAGAGCACGGGCTGGAGGGGGTGATCCAGGTTGCCCCCTTCCACCCGGACTTCGTGTTCGATGGCGTCGATCCGGACGACATCACCCACGCCACCAACCGCGCGCCCTATGCGACGCTGCACCTGCTGCGCGAGGACAGCGTGGCGCGCGCCGTGGCTACGGGCGACCCGGTCGAGGTGATCGTCGAGCGCAATCTGCAGACCCTGCGCCAGCTTGGACCGCAGAGCTGGCAGCGCCTGTTCGACGCGGGCGAATGAGCACCCATCTCCGCGCTTCTTGCGGCCTGCGCTGGCGTGAGATGGTTTCCCACACTGCGGCCAAGGCACAGGACGCCCCATCAGCCCGTCAGCGCCGACCAATCCCCGGGTAGCAGCCACAACAGCCCGGCGGTCATGATCACATAGCGCGCACATTTGCCCACCGCCATGTAGAGCACGCAGGGCCAGAACGGAAATTTCAGCCACCCCGCCACGGCGCATAGCGGATCGCCCACCACCGGCAGCCAGCTCAGCAAGCAGGCCTTGGGGCCAAAGCGCTGCAGCCAGTCCAACGCGCGCAAATGCGTCGGCGAGCCGCGTGCGCGGTCGATGGCAGCGTGCGCCCCGTAGCCCATGGCCCAGCTCACCGTGCCGCCCAGGGTGTTGCCCGCGGTGGCTACCAGGATGGTTGGCCAGAACAGCTCGGGGTTGAGCTTGATCAGCGCGAACACCGCAGGCTCTGACCCCATGGGCAGCAGCGTCGCCGAAATGAACGCCACCACGAACACCGTCACCAGGCCCACTTCAGGCAGGCTCAGGGTGTGCAGCAGAGACGGGATCCAGTCATCCATGGGGGGGTTCGGTGGCGCGCAGCGCAGTATAGACGGCGGGGCAGGGTCCTGGGGGCTGAGGTTCCGGCGGGGGTACAATGCTGCCCAATTTTTCAGCAACCCGATTCTCCCTCCCGCCCGCATGTCATGACCGACGGCTTGGCCCTTGGCCCCTATGTGTTGCCCAATCGCCTGTTCGTCGCGCCGATGGCGGGTGTGACGGATCGGCCGTTTCGGCGCCTGTGCAAGCGGCTGGGCGCCGGCTACGCGGTCAGCGAGATGATCACGTCGCGCCCAGAGCTGCAGGCCAGCCTCAAGACCGCGCGGCGTGCCAATCACGACGGTGAGCCGGGGCCGATCGCGGTGCAGATCGCTGGCACCGACCCAGCGATGATGGCCGAGGCAGCGCGCCACAACATCGACCGCGGCGCGCAGATCATCGATATCAATATGGGCTGTCCGGCCAAGAAGGTGTGTCACAAGTGGGCCGGCTCGGCGCTGATGCAGGATGAGGCGCTGGCGGCGTCGATCATCGAAGCGGTGGTGGCCGCTTGCGCGCCGCACGGCGTTCCGGTGACACTGAAGATGCGCACTGGCTGGTGCGCCACGGTGCGCAACGCCCCTCGATTGGCGCGCATCGCCGAGGACGCAGGCGTGCAGATGCTGGTCATCCATGGCCGCACACGTGCGCAGGGCTACGGTGGTGTGGCCGAGCACGACACCACGGCGCTCATCAAGACCCTGGCGCGTATCCCGGTGGTGGCCAACGGCGACATCGACAGCCCACAGGCGGCCGCGCGCGTGCTGCGCGCCACTGGCGCCGATGCGGTGATGATCGGCCGCGCGGCGCAGGGGCGCCCGTGGCTGTTTCGCGACATCCTGCACGAATGGCGCACCAGCCAAGCGGCGCAGCCGCCCACCACCGCCGAGCTGCGCGACTGGCTGCGCGAGCATCTGCTGGATCACTACGCGCTCTATGGCGAGCACAGCGGTGTGCGCAGCGCGCGCAAGCATCTGTTGTGGTACCTGCGCGCGCTGGGCGGCCCACGGGCGGCCCAGCAGCGGCTGCGCACGGCCGTCATCGCCGCCGAGCGGGCTGAGCAGCAGCTGCGGGCGCTGGAAGATTTCCTCGACGAACGCGACGCCGCGCCGGCTGGCGCGCCGATGGTCCTGCCCGAATCCGAGGCTGCGCTGCTGGCGGCCTGATGATCCCGACCCCCTATGGATACGCCCTCTGCCCACCTGCCCGACTGCGTGCGTGCCAGTCTCGAAGCGTATTTCGCGGCCCTCGGTGACACCGAGCCGGCCAACCTGCACGACATGCTGGTGCGCGCCGTGGAAAGGCCGCTGCTGGAGGTGGTGATGGCACGCGCGCGCGGCAACCAGTCGCGCGCCGCCCAGTGGCTGGGGCTGAACCGCAACACGCTGCGCAAAAAACTGCTCGAGCACGGCCTGCTCGACGGCTAACCCAAGCCTGCCGATTCCCTGCAACTGCCCCCCAAGGACCCCGACAATGAGAGCCCTGATTTCCGTCTCCGACAAGACTGGCGTGCTGGAGCTGGCGCGCGCGCTGCATACGCTGGGCGTGCAACTGATCTCCACCGGCGGCACCGCCCGCCTGCTGGCCGAGGCTGAGCTGCCTGTCACCGAAGTGGCCGACGTGACGGGTTTTCCGGAAATGCTGGACGGCCGCGTCAAGACGTTGCACCCCAAGATCCATGGCGGGCTGCTCGCGCGGCGCGACGTGCCGGCGCACATGGCGGCGCTGGCACAGCACGGGATTGCGCCGATCGACTTGCTGGTGGTCAACCTCTATCCGTTTCAGGCCACGGTGGCGCGCCCGGGCTGCACGCTGGCCGATGCGATCGAGAACATCGACATCGGCGGGCCAGCCATGGTGCGCTCGGCGGCGAAAAACTGGCGCGATGTCGCGGTGCTCACTGACCCGGCGCAGTACGCCCCGGTGCTGGCGGAGCTCAAGGATGGCGGGCGCATCAGCGACGCCACGCGCTTGCAGCTTGCGGTGGCGGCGTTCAACCGCATCGCGCAGTACGACGCAGCGATCAGCCATTACCTGTCG
>CALEDU010000133.1 GCA_937949455.1 uncultured Tepidimonas sp.
GTCATCAGCCGGTGTTGCGCAGTCCCGCCGCGATGCCGTTGATCGACAGGTGGATACCGCGTTTGACTTTCTCTTCCTGGTTGCCGGCGCGGTAGCGGCGGATCAGCTCGACTTGCAGATGGTGCAGCGGGTCGATATAGGGGAAGCGGTGCGCGATCGAGCGCGCCAGCGCCGTGTTGTTGGCCAGCCGTTGCGCGTGGCCTGTGATGGCCTCGAGCGCCGCGTGGGTGCGGTGCCACTCGGCCTCGATGGCGCCGAAGATGCGCCGGCGCAGACGCGCATCGGGCACCAGTTCGGCATACAGAGCGCCGAGCGCCAGATCGCTTTTGGCCAGTGCCATGTCGATGTTGCTGAGCAAGGCGGCAAAAAACGGCCAGCGGGCGTACATGTCGCGCAGCAGGGTGTGCGCGGAGTCGCGGCCCAGGTCCGCCTCCAGCGCGGCCACGCCGCTGCCCAAGCCGTACCAGCCGGGCAGCGTCAGGCGGCATTGGCCCCAACTGAAGCTCCAGGGAATGGCGCGCAGATCCTCGATGCGTTGCGTGGCCTTGCGCGAGGCAGGCCGCGAGCCGATGTTGAGCTCGGCAATCTCGCGGATGGGCGTGGCATGAAAGAAATATTCGGCAAACCCTGGCGTTTCGTAAACCAGTGCGCGGTAGGCCGCCTGGCTGGCGCGCGACAGCGCCTCGGCGGCCTGCAGAAAACGCGCCGGCACCGGCCGTCGGGGGGGCAGCAGGGTTGCCTCCAGAGTGGCGGCCACCAGCGTCTCCAGATTGCGCCTTCCGATGTCCGGATGTCCGTATTTGGAGCCGATCACCTCGCCCTGTTCGGTCAGCCGGATCTGGCCGCGCACGGTGCCGGCGGGCTGGGCCAAGATGGCCTCGTAGCTCGGGCCACCGCCCCGGCCGACCGTGCCGCCTCGACCGTGGAACAGGCGAAACCGCACCGGGCGCCCGCCGTCGGCTGCCAGGCGGTCGAACACGGCCGCCAGCGCCACCTCGGCCTGGTAGAGCGACCAGTTGCTGGTGAAGATGCCCCCGTCCTTGTTGCTGTCGGAGTAACCCAGCATGATGTCCTGCTCGCCATACTCCTGCGGACCGCCGGCGTGCACCAGCGCAGCTACCCCGGGCAGCGCGTAGTACTCGGCCATGATGGTTGGGGCCTGCTGCAGGTCTTCGATGGTCTCGAACAGCGGCACCACGATCAGCTCGGCCCGTGCATCCTCCCCCCATTGGCCGTGCAGCAGACCGGCCTCCTTTTGCAGCACCAGCACTTCCAGCAGGTCGCTCACCGACTCCGTGTGGCTGATGATGGCGTGCCGGATGGCCGCCGCGCCGTAGCGCCGGCGCGCCTCGCGTGCGGCGCGAAAGATCGCCAACTCGCGCAGCGTGACGGCGCTGTAAGGTGCCTCGGGCAGCTGCAGCGGCCGTGGATCGGCCAGCACGTTCAGCAGCAGACGCCGGCGCGCGGCCTCGTCGAGTGCGCTGTAGTTTGGGGCCACCCGCGCCCGCGCCAGCAGCTCGGCCAGGGCCAGCTCGTGCTGGTCAGAGCTTTGGCGCAGGTCCAGCGTCGCGAGGTGAAAGCCGAACACCTCTACCGATCGGATCAGGGGTTTGAGGCGCGGCTCGACCAGGGCCGCACAGCCTTGCTCGATGAGCGCGGCTTCGATCACGCGCAAATCGGCCAGAAAAGCGGCTGCATCGGGGTAGGGGTCCTGTGGAGCCACGGCATGCCGTGCTGCCTCGCCACCGCTGAGGGCCTGCAGGGTCGCTGCCAGCCGCGCATACAGGCCCACCAACGCGCGCCGGTAGGGCTCGTCGCGGCGGTGCTCGTTGGTGTCGGGCGAGGCCTCGGCCAAAGCCTGCAGCGCCGCCGGGGCGGGCAGCAGCATGGCGGACAGGGACAGCTCCGCACCAAGCGCATGCACCTCGCGCAGATAGTGGCGCAAGATCAAATCCGACTGGCGCTGCAGCGCCCTGGCCAGGGTCTCGGCATCCACATGGGGGTTGCCGTCGCGATCGCCGCCGGTCCACTGCCCGAGCTGCAAGAACGGTGCCACCGCAGCGCCACCCAGCGCCGCTTCGATGTCGGCATACAGCCGCGGGAGCTCGGGCACAAAGGTGCGCTCAAAGTACGCAAGCGCATTTTTGATTTCGTCGGACACGGTCAGGCGCGTGAAGCGCAGCAGCCGGGTATGCCAGAGTTGGGTGATGCGTGCGCGCAGCACGGCTTCGTTGGCGGCCAGCTCGCGCTCGCTGACGCGGTCCCCACGTCGGCTGCCCGCCGCCAGCGCGCGCGCCCGGATGGCGTCACGCTGCTCGAGCAGCGTGGCGATATCGCCTTCGGCCTTTCGGATGCTGGTGCGCTGCACCTCGGTTGGATGCGCGGTCAGCACCGGTGAGACCAAGGCTTGGCGGAGAGTGTCGGCGATGGTCTGCCCGTTTACCCCGGCACGGCGCAGGCGTTGCCAGGTGTGCGCGAGGCTACCGGGCTGGACATGGCCGGCGCGCTCGTGCACCTCGCGCCGACGGATGTGATGCCGGTCCTCGGCCAGGTTGGCCAGGTGGCTGAAGTAGGTGAAGGCACGAATCACGCTGACCGCCTGGGCATCGGTGAGCGCATGCAGGACGCGCTGCAGTTCGCGGTCGGCGTGCGGGTCGGCGTGGCGGCGAAAGGTCACCGAGAGCTGGCGTATGCGCTCGATCAATGCAAAGGTGGCCTCGCCCTCGTGCTCGCGGATGACATCGCCGAGCAGCCGACCCAACAGCCGGATATCGTCTACCAACGGTTGGTCTTTGGACGGGATCGCAGCGCGGCCGGCGGAGTCGGCCGAGGGGGCGTGGGGCGGGTCGCGGCGGGGCGTGGTCATGGGTGTTCAGGGCGTCAAGCGGGAGGAAGCGAAAAAACCGGGGTCAGCCTAGGGCGCTAGCGTCGCGCGTTACCGAGCGCAGCAGCGTTTTGCCCAGCTCCACACCCCATTGGTCGTAGGCATGGATGTCCCAGATCGCGGCTTCGCAAAACACTTTGTGCTCGTAGGCAGCCATCAGTGCGCCCAGCCCATGTGGATCCAGCCGAGGCAGCCACAGCACATTGCTGGGCACGTTGCCGGGGTAGGTGCGGTGCGGGGCGAGCGCTTGTGCGGTTTGCGCGTCCAGCCCCTCAGCCAACAATTGGGCGTGGGTTTGTGCTTCGTCGCGGCCCCACGCCAGCGCCTGTGCCTGCGCAAGCAAATTGTCGCGCATGAGGCGGTGATGCCGCTCGGCCAGTGGCAAGGGCGTATCCTCGGTGTCGATACCGATGAAGTCCACCGGCACGCGGTGGCGGCCCTGGTGCAACAGCTGAAAGTAAGCGTGCTGCCCTTCCATCCCCATGCCGCCCCAGACGATCGCCTCGGTGCCAACGGCGCAGACGGTGCCGTCGCGGTGCACCCGCTTGCCATTGGACTCCATCGCCAGTTGCTGCAAATACGGCACGAAG
>CALEDU010000134.1 GCA_937949455.1 uncultured Tepidimonas sp.
CACGATCTGCGCGCCGTCGCGCGCGTAGCGGCGCTCCCAGGCACGCTCGATGGCATCCGCAGTATTGCGGTGCCCATACAGACCGCGCAGCCCGGCGCTCTCCCAATCGACGATCGCCACCGCGCCCAGCGCCTTGGCGCCGAACACATACTGCAGCCGGTCTCGATGCACCTGCACCGCCACCCGTTCGCCCATCTCGAAGACGGTGGCCTCGCGCCAGGTGTCGGGGCTGTACCGATTCGCCGACCACGCCGGGCCGGATGAGACGACACCGGAGCTGCTCGCAGCGGTGTGGCGGCGGAACAGGCGCGGCGCGAGCGCTCGCGGCCGTTCTTGAGCTTCCACTCGCCAGCCCGGTTCTTGAACATGCCGGCCGCAATCACAAGGCCGTGTCCTGTCACATCGACGAATCGATGCACCTCATCCGGCTTGGCACCGAACTCAGCCAGACAGCGCTGGGCATACAGGCTCCCTCGCGCACCCGGGGATCGGCCTGCTGCCGCTCAGCGGCGCTACGAGCGGCGCTACGGGCAGAGGCCCACCGATGGCCGTCGTCCTCGGTGGGTTGGGCGACGTCTGCACCCTGAGTGCGGTGTGCTGATCCACGGCGGTGTCAAGGCCGCCACAGGGAGTGCACTGGTCCTGGTGTAGGGTGGTCGAGCGTCACCCAGTGCGCGGCATGATGCCATGCCTCTGACGCGGGAGCGGGCCTTTGCCTCTATCTCCAAATAAATTTTCTGCGCAGCCTCATGCGGCGCGGCTGCACAGCAAATGCCTGCGTCCCTGCGTCTTCGTGCAGGTGACTGCCGGAGCGGCTCAACGCCGAGATCAAGCGGCATACGAACCTGGAGGGCATTTCCCCCAACGAGCGCACCATCACCCAACTGGTACATGCCATGCTGCGGAAGCAGAGCGACGCGCAAGCCCTGTTGTGCCGCGACATGCAGCTCGAAGGCCCGCAGACCATCAGCAATACTGCCCCGGTCGGCCAGAACAAAACCCCAGATCCAATCCTGTCCCCGTCTTTTGTTCTGCGCTCGGCGTGCCGAGCCACAGGCTCGCCGTCCGCTTGCCAGGGGGTGTTCTAGCGCCCCAGTTTTGGCAAGGCGGGGCGCTGCTGCGGGCAGTGAACTGTGTTCACTGCAAAAACCCAATGCGCTGCCGCGTGCCAGACATGGCAGGCAGGTCTCGCGCCTCGATGCGGTCACGCCGGTCCAGCCGGGCATTGCCAAAGCCGGTCATGAGGGCGCGCCGCATCTCGCGCGGGGCCAAGCCCGCGAGCTGGTCGAGCACATCGTCGCCGGGCTCTTCGTCAAACAGCCGGCCCCAGTCGTGCGCGGCGCGCAGCCGTTGATAGAGCTGGCGCGCAATGCCGCGTGCCTCCTCGCGCGACGGGGGTGCAATCTCGAACACATTCATGCGGTTGAGGATCGGGTCTGGAATGCCCCGCTCGTCGTTGGCGGTGGTGATCCAGATGACCTGGCTGGCATCGATGGGTACCTCGGCAAACTCGTCCACGAAGCGTTGCGCCGTTTGGGGTTCCAAAAGGCCGTAGAGCGCGCCCAGCGGGTCATACTGCGCGTCGCTGGCTTTGTCGATCTCGTCCACCACCAGCACGGGGTTGGCGTAGTTGCCTTCCACCAGGGCTTCGAACACCTTGCCGGGCTTGGCACCTTTCCATTGCGACGAAGCCCCCGACAGCAGCCAGCCAGCGGTCATCGAGCTCATGGGCACCAGGGTCATGCTGGTGGCCAGCAGTTCGGCCAGCTGCTGGGCAAAGTGGGTTTTGCCTACCCCGGGCGGCCCCAGTAATAGCAGGGGGGTGATCTCCAGACTGTCGCTGCTTTCCTGCGCCAAGGCGACATGCCGCCGCACGTCGTCGAGCACGGCACGGAAATTGGGCAACTGCTCGTACAGCGGTTCGAGGTCGGGCACGCCGGAGGGCTTGACGGCGAAGCGCTGTGGGCCGCGCTCGAGCATGCGCTCGTAGGTTTGACACAGCGTTGCCTGTTCGCGTTCATGGCCCTGGGCCTTGAGCCGTCGCAGGCGCTGTTCGACGTCCTCGGGGCTGAAGACATCGCGCACCCGCGCGATTGGCAAACCCCGGGCAGGCGGGCTGGCGGGAACGGGACTGTGTTCCATGACACTCTCCTTTGACGACCATTCCTGCGGTCATTCAAGCACGGATCGTGCCAACGTCCCAACCCGGGCAATCCCGGATGCGCATCCGCGCCGTTGGCGCGACCCTACGGGTTGGATGCGCCTAGGAGCTGTTGCAGTTCCCCGGACTCGTACATCTCCATCATGATGTCCGAGCCGCCGACGAACTCACCGCGCACATAGAGCTGCGGGATGGTCGGCCAATTGCTGTATTCCTTGATGCCCTGGCGGATGGCAGGGTCATCCAGCACATTGACCGTGACGAGCCGCTTGGGATCGACGCCACAGGCCTTGAGAATCTGCACCGCGCGGCCAGAAAAACCGCACATCGGAAAGCTCGCCGTGCCCTTCATAAACAGCACGACGTCGTGGGATTTGACCAGTTGGTCGATGCGCTGCTGTACGTCGTTCATGGGGTCCTTGCAAAGAGGGTGATGGGAAAAGAAAGATTATCACCCCGGCCAGCGGCCACCGGTGCAGCGGCACTGACCACCCAGGTCGCGCCTGTGGTCGATGGCGTCAAAACCCCTGCATTGCAGCAGTGCGGCGACGGCTTCGCCCTGGTCCCAGCCATGCTCCAGCAACAGCCAGCCGCCGGGCACCAGTCGCTCGGGCGCATGGGCGATGATGGCGCGCAGGTCATCCAGCCCGTCCACCCCGCCAACCAGGGCGCCGACGGGTTCATGCCGCAAAGCGGCC
>CALEDU010000135.1 GCA_937949455.1 uncultured Tepidimonas sp.
TCCCACTCGCTCACCTCGACGCCATCGAGCCGGACAATGCCGTGGCTGGGGGCCACGAAGCGCGGCAGCAAATTGATCAGAGTCGTTTTGCCTGACCCGGATGGGCCGACAAAAGCCACCACTTCGCCCGAAGCAATTTCCAGCGATACGCCGCGCACTGCTGCAGCTGGCTGGCCCGGGTATCGCATCCAGACGTCTTGCAGACTGATGTGCCCCTGCGCCCGCCCGCCGTCGTGCCGCCCGCCGTTTTGTACCGGTGTGTCCTCGATCAGTGCCACACCGCGCTCCAGCGCAGCCAACCCGCGCGTGATCGGAGTGGCAATGTCCGCGAGCTGGCGAATCGGGGTCACGAGCATCAACATCGCCGTCACGAACCCGACGAAGCTGCCAACCGACACCCCACCAGACGCCTGATGCAACGCCACCATGATGACGGCAGACAGCGCAGTGGCCGCCAGGATCTGCGACAACGGCGTCATGGCCGCAGCCGCCACGGTGCTCTTGAGCGCCAGGCCACGCAGTGCAGCGTTGAGGGCTGCAAACCGGCGCTGTTGCTGTGCTTGGGCGTCGTGCAGCCGCAGCAGCCGATGGGCCAGCACATTCTCTTCGACCACATACGCCAGTTCGTCGGTGGCGGTCTGGCTGCGTCGTGTCACGCCGTAGAGCCGGCGTGACAGCGTCTTCATGCCCCAAGCCAGCGGCGGGAACATCGCCAGTACGATCAGCGTGAGCTGCCAGTTCAGCCACAGCAGATAGGCCAGCAGCGCGGCGATCGTGAGCACGGTGCGCACCAGGGTCAGCAGCGCCCCGACGAGCTGCCCAGCGCCGTTTTGCACTTCGTAGACCAGGGTGTTCGACAGGCGGCTGGCGTTTTGTTCGGCGAACAAGCGCAGGTCCGCCTCGCCCAGCCGCTCGAACATGGCGCGTCGCAGCGCCATCATCCCCCCGTTGGTGGTGTAGGCCAACCCGTACTGGGCGATGAAGGTGGCGGCCCCGCGCAGCGCGAACAGGCCGATCAACGCTGCGGGGACGGTCCACAGGGGCAGACCGCCCGCGATGAACCCCTCGTCGAGCAGCAGCTTCAGCAGGGCGGGGATGGCGGGCTCGGTCAGCGCCGCCAACAGCGCCCCCAGGGCGGCAATGCCCACCCCCGCCCGCGCGGGGCGGAAATACGGCCACAGGCGCTGCAGCCGCTCACGCACCCGCGCAGGCCTGCCAGCCCCATCAGGGCCGGTCGAGGGCGGGGAGGAATCGGGCACTTCTGTCGACAAGGCAGGCGGTGGAGCGGGGCCGTTGCGGCGGGAACTTTCTCGAGCTGGTCGGCCCGTAGGGTCACGGCCAAGCTTCCGGTATTATCCGCTGTACTGCCGGCGTCCCGCACGCGCCGTGCATGTTGCATCGACCCATCCTTTCCTTGCTCGACCGCCGACCACTGTATCGATGACCTTCTCCGATCGCTTTGACACCTCTTTGCCCGGCCTGGAAAACGGCGCGGTGTCGCCACCGTTTTCCGCTCTGCTGTCCCGGCGTGGCCTGCTCGCATCGGCCGCGGCCGGTAGCCTGCTGGCCTGGTCGGCGCCAGCGGCAGCCCAGTTCCGGGTCGAGGTCACCGGCGTTGGCGTGCAGCAGATTCCGTTTGCGGTCGTGCCGTTTCGGGTGCCCGCTGGCTTGCCACATGACGTGGCTGCCATCGTCGCCTCTGACTTGGTGCGCAGTGGCCAATTCCGCCAGCTTGCGGCAGGGGGATCGGGGCTGGACGAAGCCTCACGCCCAGATCTCGGACCCTGGCGCAGCCTGGGTGCGGATGCCTTGCTGACCGGCAGCGTCTCGAGCCTGGCGGATGGCCGGCTCGACGTTCGGTTTCGCCTGTGGGATGTGGTGCGCGGCACCGACCTGGGCGGACTGAGTTATCCCGTCAGTACGGCCGACCTGCGCCTGGCGGCGCACCGCATCGCGGACTATGTCTACGAAAAGCTCACCGGCGAGCGAGGCGTTTTCTCCACGCGCATCGCCTATGTCTCCAAAAACGGTGATCGTCACCAGCTCTGGGTGGCCGATGCCGACGGAGAGAACGCCCAACCCGCTTTGACCAGCCGTGAGCCGATCATCTCCCCCGCTTGGTCGCCCAACGGCACACAGCTGGCTTATGTGTCGTTCGAATCGCTCAAGCCTGTCATTTACGCCCATGACATCGCCACTGGCCGGCGTCGGCTGCTGGCCAGCTTTCGCGGCTCCAACAGCGCGCCGGCATGGTCGCCAGACGGCCGGCGCCTGTTTGCCACCTTGACCCTGGCAGGCAGCTCGCAAATTTATGCGCTCGACCTGGACGGCGGCCCGCCGCAGCGCATCACGCAAACCGGCGGTATCGACACGGAGCCTGCCTTTGCACCCGATGGCAAGGCGGTCTACTTTGTCAGCGATCGTGGTGGATCGCCGCAGATCTACCGCATGACCCCGGATGGGCGCGAGGTCACGCGCGTCACCTTCGAGGGCAGCTACAACATCTCCCCGGCGGTCAGTCCCGATGGCCGGCAATTGGCATACGTCTCGCGCTTGGGCGATGCATACCGCTTGCGCTTGATGGACCTGACCAGTGGGGCCGTCACCTCGCTGACTGACACCCAGGCCGATGAAAGTCCGAGCTTTGCCCCCAACGGCCGTTTGATCATGTACGCCACACGCGCACAGGGCCGCGAGTCCCTCATGACCACCACTGTCGATGGACGCATCAAGACGAGGCTGGCCACAGCGGGTCATGTGCGCGAACCTGATTGGGGGCCGTTCTTGGCATGACGCATGGGCGCGCTGGTTGGCTTCTTGCCCTATGTCTCTCTCACTTCCGCAATCCACCATGAAAACCCCTGTTCGTCATTTTGGACAACGTCGCGCGGTCCCTGCGGCTGCGGCGCTGCTGACGGCTGCCGTGCTGGCTGGCTGCTCCAGCGTCAAGCTGGACGAAAGTGTCCCCGTCATCGATCGGTCGGCCACCCCAGTCGGTGCCGCCGGCCCAGGGGGGGCAGCCAGCAGCACTGGCGCGGGCAATGGCGCGGTGGACAGTCGCACTGTGGTGCCTGTGCAAACGCAACAGCCCGGAGTGGGTCAGCCGCCGGCCAATGTCGAGCGCATCATCTACTTTGATTTCGATTCCTACACCGTCAAGCCCGAATTCGTGGCGACACTGGAGGCGCATGCGCGCTTCCTGAATGCCGACCGCCAGCGCCGCGTGATCCTGGAAGGCCACACCGACGAGCGCGGCGGGCGCGAGTACAACCTGGCGCTGGGGCATAAGCGCGCCGACGCCGTGCGCCGTGCCCTGGCGCTGATGGGCGTGCAAGACACACAGATGGAGGCGGTTAGCTTCGGCAAGGAAAAGCCAGCCGTGCAAGGCAGTGGCGAGGAAGCCTGGAGCCGAAACCGCCGTGTCGAGCTGAGCTACCGCTGATCGCGCGCCATGAGCCACACCCGCTTCGTCCAGTCCGTCGCCGCAGGGCGCTTGCCGATGCGCCGCTGGCAAACCATGCTGACCGCTGGGTTGGTTGGTGCCATGCTCGCCTTGGCAGCGCTGCCGGCGCAGGCGCTGTTCAGCGACGATGAGGCGCGCCGCGCCATCCTGGATTTGCGCAGCCGCCTGGAGACCCAGCGCCAGGCCCTCGAAGCGGCCGAGCGCCAGTTGCGGGAGCTGCAGTCCGGCGGCGACGCTGCGCGCCGCGGGGTGCTCGATGTCGTCAACCAGATCGAATCGGTGCGCAGCGAGCTGGCGATGCTGCGGGGGCAGCAGGAGCGCTTGGCACGTGATCTGGCGGAGCTGCAGCGCCAGCAGCGCGATGCCCTGGCTGCGTTCGACGATCGCCTGCGCGCCCTGGAGCCCATCAAGGTCACCGTCGACGGCGTCGAAATCTCCGTGCGACCGGACGAAAAAGCCGCCTTCGAAGGGGCCATGGCAGCCTTGCGGGCGTCGGATTTTTCGCGCGCAGCCCGGCTGTACGGGGAATTTTTGGCCCGCTATCCGGGCAGTGGCTACGCGGCCCAGGCATGGTATTGGCAGGGCAACGCACTGTATGCCGATCGCCAGTATCGCGCTGCTATCGACAGCTATCAGCGGCTGATCGACCGGTTCCCAGAGCACCCCCGCGCAGCTGAGGCGATGCTGGCCATCGCAAGTTGCCAACTCGAACTCAATGACGCCAAGGCCGCACGGGCCACCTGGCAAGCGCTCATCACACGTTATCCCAACACCGAAGCGGCGGCTGCCGCCCGCGAGCGCCTGGCGCGGCTGCGCTGAGATGGGGCCCGGGCGGCAGCTCCCCTGTGCCAGCCGCGGGCGTTCTCCGGTCCGTAAAATCGTGCTTGCCAACGTTGTCCGACCATGGATCTTGCCGCTTTTCAATCCTTGCACACCACCGTCCTGTGGGCGGTTTTTCTGATTTCGGCCCTTTTCGGTGCCATCGTGCACCGCACCCATTTTTGCACCATGGGGGCGATCAGCGACATCGTGAACATGGGCGACTGGACTCGCATGCGCATGTGGATCATGGCCATCGGGGTGGCCATGATGGGCTTTCATGCCATGGCGGCTTTGGGCTGGATCGACCCGACCCAGACGATTTACTACAGCGGGCGGGTGATTTGGCTGTCCGCCCTCGTGGGGGGAGCGTTGTTTGGTTTTGGCATGGTGCTGGCCTCGGGTTGCGGCAGCAAAACGCTGGTGCGCATGGGGGGGGGAAGCCTCAAGGCGGTGGTCGTTTTCTTTGTCATGGGGGTGGCGGCCTTTGCGACGCTGCGGGGGATCACAGCCGTGCTGCGCGACCGTACGGTGGATCGTGTTGCCATCGACATGCAACCTGGCAGCGCACTGCCCAGTTGGCTGGCCCCTTTGGTAGGGTGGGACGCTTCCGCTGCTGCCTGGGTCGGGGTGGTCTTTGGGCTGGGGTTGGTGGTATGGGCTGCTCGAAGCGAGGGATTTCGTCGTTCTCCCGACGCCTGGCTGGCTGGTTTGGGTATCGGGGGCACTGTGGTCGGGATGTGGTGGGTGTCGGGGCACCTGGGTTTCGTTGCCGAGCATCCAGAGACGCTCGAGGCAGTCTTTGTGGCGAGCAACAGCGGTCGCATGGAGGCCCTGACTTTTACCGCGCCTCTGGCCTACACCCTCGACTGGCTGATCTACTTCAGCGACAAGAACAAGGTGTTGACGCTCGGGGTGGTATCGGTGCTGGGGGTGGTGGCTGGTGCGTTTGTCCATGCGATGGGCAGTCGCACTTTCCGCTGGGAAGGGTTTTGCGGCACGCGTGACACAGCGCTGCATCTGCTGGGGGCCATCTGCATGGGGGTGGGCGGTGTGACCGCCATGGGTTGCACCGTGGGGCAGGGGTTGTCGGGGCTGTCGACGTTGAGTGTCACCAGCATGATTGCTTTTGCGGGCATCGTGGTGGGTGCACTGGGTGGGCTGCGTTTCCATCTGTGGTTACTCGAGCGTGACTGAGGCTGCTCCCGCTGCAGCGTTGTCGAAGACGCCTGACCTCGAGCGGCGTTTTGCAGGGCTGCGGCGCCTGTATGGTCCCCAGGGCGCGCAGCGGCTGTTCGACGCCCATGTCATCGTCGTTGGTGTGGGTGGAGTGGGGTCTTGGGCAGCCGAGGCCCTGGCCCGCAGCGGCGTGGGTCGGCTTACCTTGGTCGATCTGGACCACGTAGCCGAATCCAACACAAACCGACAAATCCACGCTCTGGAGGGCACCTACGGACAAGCCAAGGTGGAGGCCATGCGTGTGCGCATTGCCGCCATCCATCCGGCCTGCCGGGTGTGCACCATCGACGACTTCGTCACCCCGGACAACTGGGCTGATGTGTTGCACCAAGCCCTTGCCTGCCAAGGGCCCAGCGGCCCCTTTGCCGTCATCGATGCATGCGATCAGATGGGGGCCAAGGCAGCCATGGCGGCATGGGCGCTGCATACGCACAGCGTATTCATGTCTGCTGGCGCTGCCGGAGGCAAGCGGCGCGGGGATCGTGTCGAGATCGCCGACATTGCCGATGCCACCCACGACCCGTTGCTCGCGCAGTTGCGGCAACGGCTGCGCAAATGGCACGGGGCACCGCGCCAGGGACGGATGGGCGTGATGGCAGTGTTCAGCCGCGAGTCCGTCGCGCCGCCAGATCCTGCATGTGCCGTGGATGGCGCTGCCGACGGGTCGCTCAATTGCCACGGATACGGCTCCAGCGTGGCGGTGACGGCCACGTTTGGGCTGTGCGCGGCAGGCTGGGTCATGGATACCGTAGCCGCCGGCCACGGCTGAAGGCAATAAGGCATCGGTCCCAGAGAAGCGAAAAATTTCGGATACAATAGCGGCTTCGGTTGTGACACAAAAGTTCTGTCGCAGCAGAGCTGGGTCGTTAGCTCAGTCGGTAGAGCAGCGGACTTTTAATCCGTTGGTCGCAGGTTCGAATCCTGCACGACCCACCAAACCCATCAATGACCTGGCCCGCCCGATAGCAGGCGATGGTCCGCTCGACTGTCTTGGCGGATTTTCTTTTTGGATGACAGGCCCGTGCGTTGGTGCGGGGCACCTGCTTGGGTTTTCCCGGTCGTATCCGTCTCGAATGTCCCGCCACCCGTGCGGGTATTTTTTATCGGCCGATGAGTTTTTGGTATGCCTGTCGCGTTTGGGGAGAGACCGCCTGTACCAGTTGGCTGTGATCGGTTTTGTATCGGGCCAGCATGCGCGCCGTAGCGACCGTACGCGAGCGGCAGAACCAGTGGCAGGTGTGCTGCATCAGGAGCATCTCGGCACTTAGCATGTAGGCCTGCTCCCGTCGGGGCAAGGCAGCCTGGTTGGTCACGACGGTCTCGATGCCTGCGGCATGTATCGCCAGTGCGCGACGCAAATCGAAGGTGGCGCGCGGAAAAAGCTGGTGTGCACGGGGCAGCGCAACGGGCAAAGTGCTGACCAGGGCGGCGTCAGGCCAGATCTGCTCGACATCGACGGCCAGTTGGCGGACCTGGTCCCGCAATTGGGTCTCGGCCATGGTCAACTGGCCCCAGATTTGCTCTCGCCGTGCCGGGTCTTTCTCATCCAGGGCGCGCAGGTAACCATCGAGCAGGGTCTCCATCAGGCGCTCGATCTGGTAGGGCTGTAAATAACGGCCAAGCAAACGAATACGGTCTCGCTCTTCGCGAACCTTGGCGACCCGAAGCCCGGCGCCCAGCGCCAGCACGAAAAGAATCAGTTCCATGCAGGGGAATCCACGAAGGTCGGCGCGCAACCGAATTGCAACAAACCCGAGCCGATGTGCAGAGTAATGAGGGAAGGCGCTGGCGCAACGGTGTCTGCGCTGCAGCCGCTGCCAGGATCCTGTAGCGCAACGTCCCTTGACAGCTTACCATCCCTTTGATGCGATGCACCGCATCGGTTCGTCCGGCATAGCGATATAGGATCGTGTGCGCTTCCCGATGCTGAATCTTTTTCTGCGTCGTCGCCGCTTGACTGATCCCATCGAGAGCGTGGTGCGGGTCTTGGACGGCGTGGCCTCATGGTGATGTGGCCGCGTCGGCCAAACGCTGCGGCTGTACTGCCTGCCCCCACAGCAGCTCGATGACGCGTGCCGCATGGGCCAGGTCGCCGCTCGTCCAGAATGCGACCTCACCCGGGCCGGTGCCGGATGCGGCGATGTGGGACTCGTCGAGCCGACGCGCCAGCTCGCGCGCGACTGACGGGGCCGGATCCAGGATGGTGACACCAGGGCCAGCGATGCGCTGGA